>JAYSSK010000158.1:0-10386 GCA_043720595.1 Acidimicrobiia bacterium | reverse complement strand
CAACGTCGCTGAGACCCATGACCATGGCGCCGACGAGCAACGCGCCAAGTGTCGGCTGACGACGTTTGGCTGAGATCAGCGCCGCCGAAAAGCTCCCCACACTCACAAACATCATCACCAGGCCGAACGAGTCCGAGTCTTGGTTGTACACCCGCTCGACCATCAAGGTGATGGTGACGATGAAGTTGAACGTGAACGTCGCAACGATGGCGGTGACCAGCATCGCAACGCGCAAGGCCCGGGTGCGCCACACATGCGCCAAGGCACCACGTACCCCATCGCCCGAGGTTGCAGGGGGTGTGCGGTGTGCCCGGTGACTCAATCCGCTGAGCGCGCCGATCATCGCCAGATACGACAGTCCGTTGAACAGGAAGCACCATTCGGTGCCGGCGTACTTGACCACAAACCCGCCGATCGCCACTCCAAGAACACGGCTGCTTGTGATCACCCCAGTGTTGAGCGCCATCGCATTGGGCAGTGCCTCGTGTGGAACAAGATCACCGATGAGCGATCGCCGTGCGGGAGTGTCGAACGAGCTCGCCAGCCCGGTAACAAGGGTAATTGCGAGAACCACCGGCATCGTGACCCTACCGGCGAAGTCCAACGCCGCCAGAGTCAGCGCTGTGAGACCGAGCGCTACCTGGGTCACCATCATCAGCCGACGCTTGTCGATGCGGTCGGCGATGGACCCCGCCCAAGCGCTCAGCACCGCGACGGGAAGGAACTGCGCAATCTGCTGGAGGCTGAGTTCGTGACCGCCGCCCTTCAAGTTGCGCACAATCAGCCACGACAGGGCGATCGACTGCATCCACGACCCCAGCATCGACACCGTGAGCCCTGTGAAGTACAGCTTCGCCCCCGGATACCTGAAACTCAGGAAGAGCGGAGTAGAGGGCGTTTCTGGCACTCCCCGTGTGTAGCACGCAGTTCACCGGACTACACCGACCCGACGTGCTACAACTCGTGAATGAAGATCACGGTCGACTTCGACAGTTGCCAGAGCAATGCCTTGTGTATGAGCGCTGCTCCCGAGGTGTTCGAGGTACGAGACGACGGTTATTTGTATCTTCTGATCGACGAACCCGGCGAATCGTTGCGTGCTGCGGTCACCGAGGCAGCACGACTCTGCCCCACGCAGGCAATCACGGTCCTATGACCGCCCCAGGCTCCCCGTCATGACGCTCCAGGGCGTCGTCATTGTTGGAGCCTCTTTGGCAGGAGTTCGTACAGCAGAGGCACTCCGGGCCAAGGGGTTCGACGGGGTTCTCACCATTGTTGGTGCCGAGGAGTTGGCGCCTTACGACCGACCGCCGCTGTCCAAGGGATACCTGGAGGGAAAGCGGTCAGCTGACCAGTTGTCCCTCCGCCCAAGCGACCCACTGCTCAAAACACTCGACGCCGAGATGTTGCTCGGGACTTCTGCGGTCGGGTTGCACCTCGACCAACGCAGTGTGGCCCTGAGCACAGGCAATGCAGCCGAGTTCGACGCACTCGTCATTGCGACAGGAACGGCACCGAGAGTTCTTCCGAACACGTCCGGTTTTGCACGCGTACATACGCTTCGCAACCGCGACGACGCCGATGCGCTCCGCTCGCTTCTGGCACCCAACGCCAACGTCGTCATCATCGGGGCCGGGTTCATCGGCGCAGAAGTTGCGTCAACCGCCCGAACCGCCGGGGCCAACGTTACGGTCATCGAGGCAATGCCGGTCCCGTTGTCGCGTCAACTCGGCCACGAGATGGGCACCGCAATTGCCTCGCTCCACGAGAGGAACGGCGTATCGCTGCGCACAGCCTCTGCCGTGTCGCACCTCACCGATACGCACGTGCACCTCTCGACCGGGGAAACATTTCCATACGACGCGTGCGTGGTCGGTGTCGGCGTGCAGCCCAACACACAGTGGCTCGACAACACACGCCTCGACACCGCAAATGGTGTGCTGTGCGACAGCGCATTGCGGGTTCTCGTTGACGGCGCACCCGACCCACGGATGGTGGCGGTCGGCGACATCGCCCGTTGGGTCAACCCTCGGTACGCATACGAAGGACCCGTGCGGGTGGAGCATTGGACCAACGCCGTCGAGTCAGCCGAACATGCAGCCGCAACGCTTCTGGCGGACGGCACCGAACCAGAGCCGTTCGCTCCGGTGCCGTACTTCTGGAGTGACCAGTATGGGAGCAAGATTCAGTTTCTCGGCCGGGCCGACGGCTTCGACGAGGTTGTGGTTGTCAGCGGGTCGACCGACGGCAAGTTTGTTGCGCTCTACCGACGGGGCGACCGACTTGTGGCTGCCCTCGGCGTTTCCTCGGTGAAAGCTGTCATGGGGTATCGCCAGCGCCTCTTAGATGGTTGCTCATGGAGTGAAGCGCTGTTCCGCTAGCTTCGACTCCGCAATGGAAATTCTTGTCATCCGTCATGGTCTGCCGCTTCGCATCGAACGCAACGACGGTCAGGCGGCCGACCCCGAACTGTCCGACGAAGGGCACCAGCAGGCACGTCGGCTTGCTGACTACCTTGCCGCCGAACACATCCACGCGGTGTATGCATCGCCGATGCGCCGAGCGCATCAGACTGCGATTCCCTTAGCAGCGGCAAAAGGCCTCGAAATCATCACCGAGCCACGCGTGGCGGAGTGGGACCGCCACTCCCCCACCTACATTCCCATGGAGCAACTGAAGACGGTCGACCCCGAGGCTTACCGTCGGCTGATGCGAGGCGAAATGGACCTCGATGTCGACATCCACGAATTCCAGCGGGGCGTTGTTGCTGCGATGGAAGAGATCATCGCCAAGCATTCCGGCCAAAAGGTTGCGGTCGTGTGCCATGGAGGCGTGATCAACACGTACGCCGACGCAGTGGTCGGGTCAGGCAGGCCGTTCGGTTTCACCAACACCACATACAGCAGCATCAATCGTTTTCGAGCAGCATCCAGTGGCGAACGCAGCGTGGTCTCGCTGAACGAAGTCGGACACATCTACGGCACACCGCTGCTCTACCGATGACCACCAAGCCGCAGGTGGAATCAGGTCTCCACGTTGCGGCCAGCGGCGACGTTCACCGAACGTTCACACCGCCTCACACCACCGACCTTCGCACCACGCTTGCACCTCTGGCGCGGGGTCGCCACGACCTCACCACCCGAATCGGGGCAACACCACAGGAAGGTGTCTGGCGAGCAACTCGGACACCCGATGGCCCGTGCGTGCAGCACCTCAGCCAGCACGGCCGGCACATCAGCGTGAGGGCGTGGGGTCCGGGTTCGGCATGGGTCGCCGACCGAGCTCCGCTGTTGGTCGGAGCGAACGACGAGGACGGGGAATTTCTGATTGACCGGGTCCGCCATGAGGCCCTACATCGAACCTGGCGCTTGAACCCTGGCCTGAGAACGCCATGCACGATGGCCGTGTGGGAAACACTCTTCCGCGTGATCCTCGAACAGAAAGTGACCGGCAAGGAAGCGGCCAGTTCGTACCGAACGTTGGTACGCAACCTTGGCCAACCTGCACCACCTGCCCCGGGGCCGAAGCTGACGCTGGTCCCCGATCCCAGTGTCGTTGCCGACACCCCGCACCATGTGTTCATGGCAGCCAATGTCGAACGTAAGCGCGCAGACACAATTCGCCGTGCGGCAAGTTACGCTCATCGCATCGAAGAGGCGGCGGCAATCTCGCTCGCGGAGGCATACCGACGACTACTCGCGATTCCCGGGATCGGAGAATGGACGGTCAACGAGGTCGGTGCCATCGCGCTTGGAGACTGCGATGCGCTCAGCGTCGGGGATTACCACGTAAAGAACCATGTGGCGTGGGCCCTTGCTGGGGAACCCCGTGCAACCGACGAACGAATGGTGGAGTTACTGGAGCCCTACCGTCCGCACCGGGCTCGCATGGTTCGGATCATCAAGATGTCGGGTATGCAGCCCCCGAAGTACGGCCCGCGCCTTACCATCCAGAAGCGCTGGTAACCACCCCTGCAAGATGATCCGCCAAGGCCTGCAATCCAGGCAAGCGCCAATGGTCGAAATCGTGGTGCAACTCATATGGGTCGAGGTGGCACACCGGCATGCCGGCAGCACGTGACCCCCTGACGTCTGCGTGCACCGTGTCGCCCACGTACAGGGTGCGGCGCGGATCGGTTCCGAGCGCTGCGAGTGCTGGCGCGAAGATGCGGGGGTCCGGTTTCGAGATGCCGACCACGGTCGAGTCCACAATTGCAGCAGCGGATGGTAGCGGCCCTTCACCCACCTGACAGATGCCAAAGTCCTGCATCTGCTGGGCAGCGGTGCCGTCGTTGTTGCTGACAATGGCAATCGGACGCAGCGCAGCAATGCGATGGAACCCCACAATGTTGTCGTCCAACAGGTAGTTCCAGATGGGCTTGGGTTCCTTCAGGAACACCTCTTCTCGCATAGCCCGAACCCCGTCCATGATCTCGCCATCGTCGACGCCGATACGTGCGAGGTATTCCCTTTCGAAGTGAACCCAAAACTCTGGGCTGTGCTCGTGGAGTTCGTCCATGGACACGTCGGCCAGGCGGCGAACAGCATGGTGATGCGCAACGTGGAAGTCAGCATCGTCGACTGAAACGTCGAACCCTGCCCGGGCGAGGCCCCGTCGGACAGGAGCTGGGTGGCGGATGGCGAACACGCCACCGATGTCGAACACCACGGCGTCGATGTCTTCTGGAGCAACAGCAAATTGCAAGGTCACCGCACCATCATGCCTGCTGTGTTTGGACCGGGGAATCCCAGGCCAACGGACTGGCACCGAATGGACCGAGGTTCCGGTGAGGCCCTAACTTCGACCCGTGCACCCTGGAATGTTTGCTAACGAGACCCCCGACAAGCCGGCCATGATCATGGCTTCAACCGGCGAGGTCATCACGTACCGCCAGTTCGAAGAAGATTCCAACCGGGTTGCTCACTTGCTTCGCAATGCCGGGTTGGTTCAGGGCGACGCGATCGCAATCATGATGGAGAACCATCCGTGGTTCTTCCGCCTCTGTTGGGGTGCCCATCGTGCTGGCATCCAATACACGGCAGCGTCGAGCCGCCTCACATTCGGTGAGCTGGAATACATCGTCAATGACTGTGGCGCCAAGGCGTTCTTCACGTCGAAGGCGAAGGCAGAAACAGCCGAGCAGCTGCGGACCAAAGCCCCGGGCGTCACCTTGTTCGCAATGCTCGATGGCACCGCCGAGGGTTACGAGTCGTTGGAAACCGCATTGGCTTCCATGCCAACGACACCTATCGATGACGAAGCCAACGGCGCCGACATGCTCTATTCGTCGGGTACCACCGGTCGCCCGAAAGGCGTGAAGGTCACCTTGCCGCTGACCCCACTCACGGAGGTTGCCGCGTTGGTGCACCTGTTGACCGGGTTGTACGGCTTCTCCAAAGACACGATGTACATCTCGCCTGCGCCCTTTTATCACGCTGCTCCGCTGCGCTACTGCATCTCTGTACTCAGGCTGGGCGGAACCGTCGTCGCGATGGAGCAGTTTGACCCCGAGCAGTGTCTCGCCCTGATCGAGCGGTACAAGGTCACGCACGGCCAGTTCGTCCCCACGATGTTCGTGCGCATGCTGAAACTCGATCCGGTAGTACGCACCAAGTACGACGTCTCGTCGCTGCAATCGGTGATTCATGCCGCCGCACCGTGCCCCATTCCTGTCAAGAAGCAGATGATCGACTGGTGGGGCCCCAAGATCTACGAGTACTACGCGGGCACCGAAGGAAACGGGTTCGTGTCCGTTACGTCCGAGGAATGGCTCGCCCACGAAGGAACCGTCGGACGCGCGCTCATGGGCGAGCTGCACATCTGCGACGAATCGGGCGAAGAGCTACCGGTCGGAGAACCCGGCACGATTTACTTCGGCAACGCTCCCCAGTTTGAGTACCACAACGACCCAGAGAAAACTCGTGCATCGCGTCACACCAAGGGCTGGAGCACACTTGGAGACATCGGGTACGTCGACGCCGACGGATTCCTGTATCTCACCGACCGCAAGGCCAACATGATCATCTCCGGCGGGGTGAACATCTACCCGCAGGAAGCCGAGAACGTGCTCACCATGCATCCGAAGGTTGGCGACGTCGCGGTGTTCGGAATTCCCAACGAGGACTTCGGCGAAGAGGTCAAGGCAGTGGTGCAGCCAGCCGCATGGGCCGATGTCGACACCCCCGAAAAGGCCGAGGCCCTCGGGAAGGAACTGTTGGCTTTCTGCCGGACGCAACTGGCCGACATCAAGTGCCCCCGATCTGTGGACTTCGAAAGGGAACTCCCCCGTCATCCGACTGGCAAGCTCTACAAGCGTCTGCTGCGTGACCGCTATTGGGAAGGCCGAGCTAGCAAACTGGTCTGATTCGGTGGGTGCTTGTTGCGAGGTAGGGCACCGGCGCCCACTACGTTCGTCAGATGGCAGACGACCGGCCCATCAGACGGGTTCTCGTGGTAACAGCACACCCCGACGATGTTGACTTCGGTTCAGCCGGCACCATTGCTTCTCTGACCGATTCTGGTGTCGAAGTTGCGTACTGCATCGTCACCAACGGCGATGCCGGAGGTTTCGATCCAGCGGTTTCCCGCACCGACATCGCAGGCATTCGCCAACGCGAACAGCGAGCTGCGGCCGCTGTCCTTGGCGTGTCGACACTGGTGTTTCTTGGCTACCCCGATGGGGCCGTTCAACCAACGTTGGACCTGCGCCGTGACATCAGCCGCGAAATCCGCAGGTTCAAACCCGATGTGGTGATTACCCAGAGCCCCAACTGGGACTTCTCGCGAATCTACGGGTCCCACCCAGACCACCGCTATACCGGCGAGGCAGCCTTGTGCGCCGTCTATCCCGACGCTCGCAATCCGTTCACTTTCACCGAGCTGATAGACGAAGGTTTCGAACCGCACGCTGCATGGCAGGTGTGGTTGGCAGGCGGTCCGCAGCCCAACAAGTTCGTCGACACCACCAACCAATTCGACCGCAAGCTGCAAGCGCTGCTGTGTCACGAAAGCCAGATGCCAGACCCCGCCGGCATGCAACAGCGTGTTCGCATGTGGAACGAGACGCTGGCGATGGCTGGCGGCTTGCCTGCCGGCTCGACCGCCGAAGCATTTCAGGTCATCGAGACAGCCTGAAACGCGTCATAGACAACGGACGTAAACGTCAGCCATGTGCCAGCCAGGCATCGGGGTCGGAGCAGATTCATGCTCTAGTTGCGAGGTACCTCGAGCCAGGCCTTGCCCTTGTCCACCCGCACATCGCCAGGAAGACCGAGCACACGCTCGCCCAAGATGTTGCGCATCACTTCAGAAGTGCCGCCTTCGATCGAGTTCGCACGGCTTCGGAGGAAGCTGCGTTGCACGTCGGCGGTGAACATGCCAGCATGCGACCCGCCGGAGTAGTTCGAATACAACATGGCGTCGGCGCCCATCACGCCAACGCAGAACTCGTAGATCTTTTTGTTGAGTTCGGCCATGGACAGCTTTCCGGTCGACCCCTCTGGCCCCGGGATACCCGACTTGCGGTTGGCGCCGGCGCGGATGTTGGTGAGGCGGTTGCACTCGGCCTGAGACCAGAGTCTCATCAACTCGTCTCGGGTGGATGCGTCGGTGACCGCGTACTGCTTGAACAGGCGAACAGCCTCGGAGATCGGCCCGCTGCCACGTGCCGCTGCACCACCGCCGATCGACACTCGCTCGTTCATCAGGGTGGTAAGTGACACGCGCCAACCATCGCCAACTTCGCCGAGCCGTTCGGAATCGGGAACACGAGCGTCGGTGAAGTACACCTCGTTGAACTCGGCGTCGCCGGTCATCTGGCGCAGCGGCCGCACTTCGACGCCCGGCCCATGCATGTCGACAACGAAGTACGACAGGCCCTTGTGCTTCTCTTGGTGCGGATCGGTGCGGGCGACAAGCATGCCCCACCTGGCCAAATGCCCAAGGGTGGTCCATACCTTCTGACCGTTGACGATCCATTCTTCGCCGTCGCGTTCAGCCTTGGTCGACAGACCAGCCACGTCAGAACCAGCACCTGGTTCGGAAAACAACTGGCACCAGATTTCTTCGCCGGTGAACAGCGGCCGCAGGTAACGCGACTTCTGGGCGTCGGACCCCCAGCTATGCACCGTGGGCGCACCCATGCCGTGGCCGATTGGGTTGCGATGCTGGGAGAACGGCGCGCCCGCAGCACGTAATTTGGTGTCGATCACCTGTTGCATCTTCGGAGCCATTCCAAGACCACCGAATCCTTGGTCGAAAGACACCCATCCGAGGCCCTTGTCGTACTGGGCACCCAGAAAATCAATCAGGGGTGTGGTCTGTGGAGGGAACTCATGAAGCAGTTCATCGGTCAGTTTTTCAACCAGTTCAACGTCACTCATGGTTCGATGGTAGAGCAGTCAGGGTTTTCAACTTCAGTTGAGCGCAGCGTCAGGTACCGTCGGGCCACAACCGTTTCGCCGCACCCGTCCGGGAACCGCGACGACGTCACAACAGGGAGCATCTCCAAATGGGAATTACCGACGACCTCAAGAATCAAGGCCAAAGCTTGTCCAAGACCGTCGACGGGCTCATCGACAAGGCCAAGGACAAGCTCCACGATGGGCTACCCGACAACATGAAGGACAAGGCAGAAAACCTCATCGACAAGGCCGTCGACAAGTTGCCAGACAACCTCACCGAAAAGATCGAAGAACTTGCCGACAAGGCAAAGGGTCTGCTCGGCGGCATCGGCGGCAAAGCGAAGGACGCGGCGGAAACCGCAAAAGACGCCGCAGCCGATGCCGGCGAGACCGTCACCGACGCCGCAAGCAAAGCAGTCGAAGACGCCAAACCAAACGCATAAGTCACGCTAGACCGGGAAGAATGGATTCCCACCGGTCACGCTTTGCAGCGCTCCTCGCTCGGCCTGAGGTCGAAGAGCGCTGCACCTTGCGTGGGGAGGTCGGTTTCATGGCGTTCCATGGCGGCAACCTCGAGCGGATGACCGACGAGATCGCCGAGGAAGCAGCACGCCGTTCCGAGGCTTCGTGTTACAGCGTCGTTCAGCGGTACCCACTTCGAGAGCACCTCCCGTCTACCGAGGTCCGGCCCGAGCATTCGGTGCATCTGAAACAGTTTCTGTCTCACGTGACAGTTGCGATTGCTCTGCACGGTTACGGTCGTAACGATATGTGGACCACTGTTCTGCTTGGCGGGCAAAACCGACGGTTTGCCTCGTCAATGGCCGTCCAGCTTCGCGCCGCGTTGCCCGATTTCGTTTTCGACGACGATCTTGCGTCCATTCCCACCGACCTCGCCGGTCAGCACCGTTTGAACCCGGTCAATGCGCCACGGTGCGGCGGTGTGCAAATCGAACTCCCGCCGCGCATCCGAGGTCTCACTCCGCACGCTCAGACCATGGACCGCAGCGACGGGCGCATCGGATGGACCAACACGCTTATCGACGTGCTGGCCGCAGCCGCCCGCACTGAACAAACCATGCTCGTCGCGGCAAGAGCCTAAGTTCGCCCGCACACCGTGCAATCGGCTTCCTGGCCCCACCCCTGCTCGTCCAGATTTAGCGGTCGGGCCCGCCGTCTCCACCACTGCAATCCGTGCCGCCTGCACTCCACAGCGCGGGCACTGATGCGCGGCCGTCAGTTGACATCACCCGATCTCGTCGTTCGGTCGAGCGCCCATCAGCCACTCATTGCTGTCTGCGTTGTGGTGGCGAATCACTCTCGCTGGGTTTCCTGCGACCACGCAACGGTCCGGCACACTGCGAGTCACGACAGATCCGCCGGCAACGGTCACATGCTCCCCGATTTCCACCCCTGGCAAAATAATGGACCCGTGACCAATCCATGAACGGTCTCCAATGCGCACGGGCTTCTCTTGCATTGTCTGCGCGCCGATGGGTTTCGTGACGTCTTCATAGCCGTGGTTCTGGTCGGTGATGTACACGTTGTGGCCGGTGAACACGTCGTTGCCAATATGCACACCCCAGTGCGCCACGATTCCAGTTCCGCGCCCGATCAGGCACCGGTCACCAATGGAAATGACGGGGTTGGTGAGCATTTCCTGTTGGGGACCCATCCCCACGCCGAGTGCGCAGTACTGGCCGATCATGGTGCCCTTGCCGATGGACATGTACTTCTCGCCGTACAGCGTCACCCACGGGAACATCAGGATGCTTCCGTCGCCAAATCGGTTGAACGACTTGGCCCGGCGGGAGTGCGGTCCAACTGAACCGTGCAAACACAACCGCTCGAACCCTCGCTGCACCAACGTCTCTTTCCAAGAACGGGGTTCAACCATGTTCACGCCCCGCAGGAGGGCCTGGGTCGGTGTCTCGGAGGCTTCGTTGCATTTCGGTAGCTCACGCTACAACTGGTACTCGGTTCG
>JAYSSK010000157.1:0-1629 GCA_043720595.1 Acidimicrobiia bacterium | reverse complement strand
CGGGCGAAGGACCAAGGGCGATGGTGGATCAGAAGAGCCGCAACGCTGACTCGCTTGCCCGCAGTTTCGCCGCGTGCCTTCGTGCGGTGGGTCATCCGAAGTTGGTGATCGGGTTCGATGCCCTTGTGGTCGTGTCGCCCGAACACGCACGTACGTTTGCGGCCGAAGGATGGGACAAGGCAAGACTGCGTGCAGAGGTCCTGGCTCATCTGCAGATCAGCGGCGCCGAACTGATCCGCGGTGCTGGCGGCATTGCCGAGGGCGTTCCCGAAACGTTGGCGGCAAGCACACTTCCGAAGTTCCGCGAGGACGGATTGTGGTTCACCTACGCAGGCGGCGACGCCGGCATGTTCTCCGCTGTCATCGGCGGATGGGTGTCTGGCACCGAAGGATCGACCATGATCACCAAAGAGATCACGACAGACACCACCGAAGAGATCACCACAGCAACGACCACAGAGGAGCAACCATGACCGAACTCGCAACAGCCAGCGTCGTCCTGCTCGACCCGACTGGTGAGCGCTCGCCAGTCACCCGATCGATCAACCCGCGTCCGGCCAGTCTCGAAGGGCTCACGGTTGCATTGCTCGATATCTCCAAGCCGCGCGGTGACGTGTTCCTGAATCAGGTTGAGCAGCACCTCAACGACCGCGGGATTGCGACGAAGCGGTACCGAAAGCCGACGTACACGAAACCCGCTCCGGCTGACCTCCGTCACCAGATTTCGGTGGAGTGCCAGGCGGTGATCGAAGCCCTTGCCGATTGAGGCAGTTGCACGTCGTGCAGTGTGCACGACATCGCAGATCTTGAAGACCGCGGCCTCGTGGGTGTGTTCATCGCTTCGGACGTGTTCATCGACGCCGCAGTTGCTCAAAGCGCTTCGCTCGGCATCGAACCGGCCAGGCTGTTCGTGGCCCATCCCATCCAGGACCGCACCGACGAGGAAATGCGCGCGTTGGCCGACGAAGCCGTCGATGCACTGATCCAGCGCCTCACCGAATAACCACAGCAGACTTATCGGGGTCGGACTTCGGCGGATAAGTCCCCTACTCTCCAAATTTTCACCCGGATCGAACCGGATTGAGACGAGTGGGGGACTATCGCAGGCCGAGTGGGGGACCTATTCGGCCGCAACACCGCCTGCCGAACTACTGGGCCACGCATTCTGCGCGGAGTTCTCACCAGTGCAGGTGAACCGCTGTTCAACTGGCCTCGATAACCTGCCCACATGAGTCTTCGGTCGATCCGCCGCGCCCTGAACGCGCTGCTGATCGTGTGTGCATCACTCGTTGCGTTTCTCGTCGCCGCCGATGTCGTCGATTTCGGCCCACGCGCCGACGCAGACCTGACCGACGCCACACTGGTCACACAGCCAATTCCGTATGGCACCGACCCGCCTCGGGCAGATGTTCAGCCCGTCACCACCATCAGGCGAACTCCCAGGGCCTGTGCGTCTACCTCGTTGATGGCGTTCGGTGGGTCGCTCACGGCTGGTCCCGATAGTTACCGCGGCACCATCATGACCTCGATGAACCAGCGTCGAATCCCGCTCGATCTGGTCGGCTCGCAGAGTGCACTTCCACGCACCGGCGGCGACCCCGACCACGAGGGGTACGCGGGCTATCGGAT
>JAYSSK010000156.1:0-10437 GCA_043720595.1 Acidimicrobiia bacterium | reverse complement strand
ATGTTGTGTGACTCGACGATCACTGCTGCGGCTGCCACCATGAATGGTGTCGTGTTCGACGTTGGCACACCCGTGAGCGCGATCCCGGCAAGGAACCGTCGAGCGGTCATCATCAGGGACAGAGGGTGCAGGTTTGGTGGGTGTTCTCAACCGGCGCGGTGGTGTGAGATCCACCACATCCGGGAACGCGAACATGGTGGGACACATGAGTTACCGAATTTGGTTGCTTTGTGTACATACCATCATCGTGAAGTACATCGAAAGGGCATCACACTCACCTGGGAGCACACCACCCTGGTAGCAACGTTCCCGAACGGAACCATGGTCCACGGGCCACCACACCCCAACACCCGGCCAACCCTCTTCTAACCCACCAACAACAAACCCGGGAATTGGGGCGCGGACGAACCGCGCCCCAACACCGGCGCGCCAGGCAACTCGTTCTCGTCGAAACGTTGATCAACGGTCGCAGGTTCAATCGACGAAGGTCCAACGTCGCGACCCCAGTGCGCCCTCGCGTCCCGTGAGGGTCGGCACTGCGGGGACGCGAAGGCGGGTGGGGGACGCGATCTCTGCGAACCTCAGTCCTACCCGAAAATCGAACGTTGGAGCGGAGCAACCCATTGGGCCTGGGCGCTCATGCTGCGACGTGTCCGGATTCGCTCACCGCGCGAACCCGCCTGCAACTCCGCTGCATTCATCAGTTCAGCGGAGACCAGCGGAAGCTACGTTGATTGTGGAGGTGCAGCGATGGAACTTGATCGAGATGCTCGGATCGCCGGACTACTGGATTCGCCGTTGTTCCCGCTGACGCGAGAGTTCACGTTGAAACCGTTGACTGCTCCAATGTCGGCCGAGTTGCAGAGAGACGGCGAGGGAGACCGGCCGTGCCACGCGTGCGGCAAGCCGGACAGAGTGCTGTGGACCAACGGTCGGTGGCAGATTGCATCGGCTCGGCCCTCATCGAATCCAGTTCTGCTCTTTCTCGAAACCGTCGAACACGTCGACTTCGATCACCTCGATGAGTCGATGGCAGAGGAGTTTGGGCTGCTGTGTTGGCACCTCGAGGCCGCCATCCGAGTAGTTCCTGACGTCGGACGAGTGCATATCCACCGTTGGTCTGACGGAAGTTCGCATCTGCATGTCTGGTTCCAAGCTCGCCCTGCCCGGCAGTTGGAGTTTTACGGCTGGGGCAATGTGCTGCGCCCGCAGGTGGATGACGCCCTCCCCGCCGCCACCATCGCAGCAAACGTCGCCACAGTGATCGCTGCGCTCCAGGCCCGCCTCGCCTAACGCACCTACCGGGCGGCCACCAGTTCAACCCGTTTGGCTGAACTTTGTGCGGGATTTACGCAACTGTGCCGGGAAATACGGTCGGGAATCCCGGCACAACCTCGTACATCCCGGCACAAAGTACGACCGCGGCGGACAGGCGTGTCAACTCGTCGGATTGACGTCGGACTCAGGCACACTCTGATCGAACTAAGAAGGTGAACATGAGCGAAGCAGCCCCCGACCACACCGCGCCCGAAGACTCCAAGCGGGCTGTGGGAGCTGACACGCCATCGCTGCGCTTCGCCAGGGTGGCCGCGGCCTTCAGCACGACTGCCGACGCAGTCACGGCCGCGCAATGGGATCTGCCAGCACCGTGCGAGGGCTGGGTGGCCAGAGACGTGGTTCGTCATCTCGTGGAGTGGGTACCAAGTGTCATCGGCAAGGGCGGCGTGCAATTTGGAGTTGGTCCCGAGGTCGGCGTCGACCCGGCGGGCGCGTGGCGACACCTCTCTTCTGTCCTGCAGTCGGCGTTGGACGATCAATCGGTTGCCTCCCAGTCGTTCGACGCCGGGCCGCCCGGGACGATGTCGGTGGGCAACGCCATCGACATGCTGGTGACGGGCGATGTGCTGCTGCACACGTGGGACCTGGCCACAGCTGTCGGGCGAACTGTGGTGCTTGATGGCGGCCTCGTGGCTGGCATGCTGGCAGGGATGGAGCCGATCGACGAACTGCTGCGTTCCAGCGGGCACTACGGTCCAAAGGTCGCGGTGCCTGCGGAGTCAGATGCACAGACGAAGCTGATTGCCTTCACCGGCCGTAATCCATTCTGGACAAGTGCGTAATTCGCCTCCATGAGCAACGGCACATACAACGAGGGCGTTGGTCCGATTGGGGTTGCCGGGCTTGTCCTCGGAGCTGTCACCGCAGTCGCGCTTGGTGCGGCGAAGGGTGTCGCCGTCAACGATCGGCGCCGCACGGGTCTCTCCAAATCAGAGGCGACTCGGTTTCCCAGCGAACCTTTGGGCACCCACCACCGGACGCTGCGCATGATCGACGGTGCGCAGATTCATGTGATGTCCTGTGGACGCCCGAAGGGAGAATCGCAGACAGTTGTGCTGCTCCACGGCGTCACGTTGAGTTCACGTGTGTGGCACCGGTCGATGGCCGACCTCGGAGTTGACCATCACGTTGTTGCTCTCGACTGGCGCGGCCACGGCCTTTCCACGGCTGGAGCCGATGGGTTTGGGTTGCAGGTGCTGGCCCGCGATCTTGCGTCAGTCTTGGATCAACTGGAGTTGCACGACGCTGTGGTCGTTGGCCACTCGATGGGCGGCATGGCCTTGATGCGATTCTGCGCCGATCATCGCGCCACGCTGAACAGCAGGGTGCGCGCGCTTATGTTTCTGTCCACGGCTGCAGGCGAGGTCGGCCTTGCCGCGGTCCCAGCGGTAGTGCGCGGGGGAGTAAATGGCTTGCTCGCTCATCGACCGCTGGCAAAGCGGGCATCGTGGACCCTCCCCGGCGATGCGGGGTACGCCATGGTCCGAGTCACCTTCGGCGAACAACCTGACCCAAGTTGGGTGGAAGAGACACGAGACATCGTCGGCGAGATGGATCCCGATGCGACGGCAGCTTCGTTTGTGCCGTTGCTCGCCCACGATGCTTCGCACGCGTTCGTCGACCTCACGGTGCCGGTCACGGTGGTTGTTGGTACCAAGGACCGGCTGACACCTCCAAAACAGGCCAGGCGCATCGCGTCGCTCATCCCGCAGGCCCGCCTCGTGGTGATGGACGGGCCGGGTCACATGGTGATGCTTGAACGTCAGGCCGAGTTCACCGCGCTCGTGCGCCAGCTATCACGATAAGGCTGTCACGCTAGAGCTGTCACGCTAGAGACGTGACGTTAGAGACGTGGGCTCCGCGGTCGAAACGCTGCCGGACGGTTTGATCGATTCGGCGATGCCCACTTCCGATGGGCTGGTTCCGAACGAGGGGTAGATGAACGGGTTCACCCACTCGTATCGCTTCCGCATCCATCCTCCGATGATCAGCGCAAGAACAACCATCAGCCAGCCGGCCAAGACGTCAACGAAGTAGTGCTCGCCTGAATACACAAGCGCGAACGTCATAGAGATTGGGTAGAGCAGCAGCAAAGGGCGTACCCACTTACCGATAAAGGGTGACACGCACACCACAATGAGAAACGCCTGAGCGCTGTGCAGCGATGGTATGGCTGCATACGGATTGACCGTGTCCTGGCCTTTGTCGATGAGCCGTGACATGAGGTTGAGGCCGACCTTGGACCATCCTCGCCCTGCGATGACGCGTTCGAACGGTGGAATCAGCTTGGCGTTTGCTGCATACCACGGAGGAGCCGTGGTGACGAGGGCGAAGATCAGGCACGAGAAGAAGTTCACTCCCACGAACGTGCCCGCGTACCAGCGCCATAGCCGCTTTCCTTTGGTCCACAGAAAACCGGCGAACAAGTATGGCACCAAGAAGTGCGAGGTGTAGACGCCAGAGACGATGACGTCGTACCAACGAACGTGGTCAGCGTCGTAAAGCCGCTCTTGGAGGATGGTCGTCGGCAGTCGACCGAAGCCGAAGAGCTCGTCGGCACGGATCTGCGGCACGATCATCATTGGCGGTGCGGTGCGTCCGTGAATCCGAAACCCGACGCTACGAGCGAAGTCGTACAGGAACAGAGCCACCAGAAAGGGCGCCCACGACGTCAGCGTGATGAACCACTCGTGGACGGACCGGCCCACCAGGTTGATCAGGAAAAGGCCGACCATCCAAAGCACGATGATCTCTCGGTCGGTGGGGATGGCGCCTAGATAGTCCAGCGTGCCGTTGTAGACGTAGTTTCGCGACCGCGCAATCTGGTTTGTCCACACGAGCGTTCCGACGAGATACGCGACCGTGAGGCCAAGGCGAAGTGCCCTCCAGCGGAACGGTGAAATCGTCCCTACCCCGGTTGCCTCCATACAGGTTTCCAGGTTACAGGACGATGTTCTGGCACCGGCCGACCCGAAGCATCTCGCACATGGGCGAGAATGGATGGCTATGTCCGTTGCCGCAACTCATTCGATTCGGACCCGTTCCCGGGCCGAGACGGCATCTGTAGGCGCGGCGGTCGCGTCGCTGCTTCACGGTGGCGACGTGGTGATTCTGAGCGGCGAACTTGGTGCCGGCAAGACAGCACTCACCAGCGGCCTTGTGAGTGCACTCGGTTCTAACGACCAAGTGACCTCGCCAACGTTCACCATCATGCGCCACCATCCGTTTGGTACTGGCGGCCAACTGCTGCACCTCGATGCGTTTCGGCTGGCGGGGCCAGACGACGCTGAAGAAATCGGGTTGCTTGAACTGTTAGACGCTGGCGCGATCGCGGTCATCGAATGGGGTGAGCGGATTGCGGCAGCGCTTGGGCCAAACCTATTGGTCCTCACGCTTGCGCATGTGGATGACGATGACGATGCGCGAGACATCCGTGTGGAAGGTCGTGGCCCGCGGTGGGAAGCGGTCGACCTGTCGGTGGTGCGGCAGTGCTGACGCTCGCCATCGAGACTGCCTCACCCGACGTGAGTGTCGCTTTGCACGACGGGTCGCATGTTGTCGCAGCTCAGTCACTCTCCATTGGATCCCGCCACGCTGAAGCGCTGCTCCCGGCCATCCATCACCTGCTTGACCAGTGCGGCTTTTCGTTGCCGGACGTCACGCATCTCGCGGTCGACCGAGGGCCTGGGTTGTTCACCGGCCTTCGAGTGGGGCTTGCAACCGGGCGTGCGCTGAGTTTTTCGCTCGACATCCCTTTGGTGGGTGTCTCGTCCCTGGAGGCCATTGCCCATGCGGGTGCACGAGAGGGCGAGACAGTCATTACCCTGCTGGACGCTCGTCGCAAGGAGGTGTACGCGGCCGCGTACCGAATGACGGAAGGGCATCTAGACCAAGTCGTTGCCCCGTTTGTCGCTTCCCCCGCCTTGGTGCTTGCACAGCTGACGGGCGCCGGATGCGACCGGCCGGTTCTGTTGGGTGATGGTGTCCTATCCGGCGATGGAGTACTCACGGCACTTGGGCCAGTGGGCTGTGCTGACCGGCCGCATGCCTCGGCGGTTGCTGCTCTGGCCAGCCGTTCTGTGCTGGGGAAGGTCGCGTTGTTGGACCCCTTCGAGTTGCTCTACCTACGGGCACCGGATGCCGAGATCACGTGGGACAACCGCCATGGCCCGGCGCCACGCTGAGATGACGACAATGGATGATTCGCTAGCTCAACTAGCGGCGGTGGCGCCGGTGACGATCGTTCCGATGTCGTTCGACCACCTTCCGGATGTTCTGGCTATCGAAAGGGCTGCCGCTCCCCACCCGTGGACGATTGGGATCTTCACCGAAGAGTTGGCCCTTACCGATTCGCGCACATATCTCGTCGCGTGCCGAGGCGGCGTCGTGGTGGGCTTCGGCGGAGTGTTGGTGCAGGTTAGCGAGGCGCACATCACCAACATCGCTGTCGCCAACGCTCACCGCAGATCGGGGATTGCACGTGCACTTATGGTACGGCTCATGACGTCCGCCATTCGTGGAAATGCTGCAGCCGCGACGCTCGAAGTTCGTGTTTCCAACGTCGGCGCGCAACGGTTGTATCACCGGTTCGGGTTCGTTCCGGCTGGAGTGAGGCCGAGCTATTACCCTGACGGAGAAGACGCCGTCATTATGTGGGCAGACGACATTGCATCCGAGGGCTACAACTTCCGCTTGAACAGCCTTGCGGCTCCTCATACCCGGAACCAGCAATGAATCCGTCAACACCAACCGGTCGCCCGTCCGTCATTCTCGGCATCGAGACGTCGTGCGACGAGACCGCTGCATCGGTCGTTATCGACGGCCGTGTCGTGCGATCTTCAGTTGTGTCCAGCCAGATTGATCTGCACGCGAAGTATGGCGGCGTGGTGCCTGAGATCGCTGGCCGTGCACACGTGCAGTTGATTGTTCCGGTGGTGGCCGAAGCGTTGGCACAGGCTGGTCTGGGCCGCACCGGGCGAGGTCTCGATGCAGTCGCAGCCACCGTTGGACCGGGCCTCATCGGTTCGCTGTTGGTCGGGGTCAGTGCGGCGAAGTCTTTGGCAATGGTGTGGGGAGTTCCGTTCCTCGGCGTCAACCACCTCGAAGCTCATTTGCTGTCGCCGTTCCTGGAACACGGTGACGCCGTTGAGCTTCCGTTGGTGACCCTGCTCGTTTCCGGTGGGCACACCCTCATCGTGCTGATGACCACGCCAACGGACTACCAGGTGCTCGGGTCAACCATCGATGACGCCGCCGGCGAGGCGTACGACAAGGTTGCCCGTTTCCTCGGTCTGCCTTATCCGGGTGGCCCCGAGATCGATCGGCTCGCTGCGTCGGGCGATGGTCGCACCAGTGCTGAAGTTCGCTTTCCACGAGGTCTGTGGAAGGAGGGTTACGACTTCTCGTTCAGCGGTCTGAAGACGGCCGTGGTGAAACAGATCAAAGCTCGGCCCGAATTGAGCGACGCCGATGTTGCGGCCGCGTTCCAGGAATCGGTGGTCGACGTGCTGCTGGAGAAGACATTGCGCGCCGCACGTGACTTCGGAGCGCGCAGCCTTGCATTGGGTGGAGGTGTCGCAGCCAACTCGGCGTTGCGTGCAGCGTTCACAGAGGCTGGGCGTTCCACGGCTCTCAAGGTCTTTCTGCCACCGCGGTCCATGTGTACCGACAACGCGGCGATGGTTGCAGCTGCTGCGTGGTGGCGCGCTGATGTCGACCCCCCGCTCGGGCTAGCAGCAGGCGCCAACCCGTCTTTGCGGCTTCGTTCATAGAGTCTGTGCCCATTTGGCCTGTCGCTGCGCAGTTTGACGCTTGTCACGTACGCTCGGCCACGTGACCCAGCTACCCGTTCTGTATGTCGACCGACCGTTCCCCGACGCGTACCGGGACTTGGTGGAAGGGCGGGCCACTGTGGTGGGTCCCGGCTCTGCCGAGCTGCTGAATGCAGACGCAGTAATCGCCGGTGTCGTGCAACGCTGGGACGCTGCGGCCGTCGCTGGGGCGACGCGCCTGAAGGTCGTGTCGCGTACCGGTGTCGGCTACGACAATTGCGACGTCAGGTCGCTTGCATCAGTTGGGGTGGCTACTTGCAATGCCCCGTGGGCACCAGCCGTTTCCACGGCCGAGCACACCGTTGCACTGATCATGGCCATCACCAAAAACACAGTCATTGAACACGGACGCGCGCAACAGGGAATGGGTGCTCCGCCGGTTGCAAGTGCGTTAGAGCTGGACGGCCGGACGCTTGGCATTCTTGGTTTCGGTCGTATCGCTCGGCGCGTGGCGGCCGTCGGGGCAGCGCTCGGAATGCGAGTTGTGGCCCACGACCCGATGCTGGACAGCTCGCCCACTGACCACGTGGAACTGGTTGGTCTGGAGGAACTGTTCCGGCAGGCCGACGTGCTCACCTTGCATGCGCCGGGCGGCGTAGAAACCCGCCATGTCGTCAGCGCGCATACGTTGGCACTCATGCCAACCGGCTCGTACCTGGTGAACTGTGCACGGGGCTCACTGGTCGATCAGGACGCGCTCGTGGCTGCGTTGACCTCGGGCCATCTGGCCGGGGCTGCGCTCGACGTCACCGAGCCAGAACCTCTGCCCGTGGGTCATCCGTTGCTGGGTCGGGCCGACGTCCTCATCACACCGCACGTTGCATCGTCCACAACAGCGGGTCGGCGCCGACTCTACGAGCATGCCATCGACAACGCGCTTGCCCTGCTGTCCGGCCACCCGCAGAACGTCCTTCCCGACCCCGGTACGACTTCATCCTGATCGACTGGCCGAACCTGCCATTCAAATGACCATCGGAGCGTTTGACGCATTGCGTCGATGGCGACTTCCGACGGCTTTCGGGTAATGCTGCACGGTCTGTCGACGGGTGGTTCAAAAGCTCTGGTGGCAGCGCGCTGATCTTCAAGTTTGGTGACATGGAAATCCGTTCTGCTGGTGCCGGAAGCAATTTCGATCAGGGTTCCCGTTTGGGTGTCCGGTTGGCTGACGGGAGCGTCATTTGGGATAGTTCGTTGCCGATCATCAATGACGGGGTTTGGCATCACCTCGCCGCGACGTTTGACGGAACCACAGCACGGCTGTATATCGACGGCGTTCCGGCAGGCGTCTTTCCGCTTGTGCTTGCTACTCCTGCGAACGCGCAGGTGCTGATTGGTTCGGACACGTTGTCGTTCGATGAGTTCGCGGTGTATCCGTCGGCGTTGAGCGCCGCTCAGGTTGCGGAGCATTTTCGTGTTGGTGTGACGGGCCAGGTGGCTTGTCAGGTGGAGACACCGCAAACCCCGTTCGCTGCTGCGGTAGCTGCCGATAATGCGGTGTCCTATTGGCATTTGGGTGAGAGCGGCCGGGTTGCTGGCGATGTGCGTGGGTGTCGGTTTGGGACCCGGCCAGCGGGCACGAACAGTGTTCCGGGTGTGTTGGCTAGTGACAATGCGACGCAGGCGGCGCCTGGTGCGAGTTATGCGATGGTCGCGTCGGGTGCTGGTTTGCCTTCGGGTAATGCTGCACGTTCGGTGGACGGCTGGTTTAAGAGTTCGGGTGGCGGCGCCCTGATCTTCAAGTTCGGTGACATGGAAATCCGTGCGGCTGGTGTGGGGAGCAATTTCGATCAAGGGTCACGTTTCGGTGTCCGGCTGGCCGACGGGAGCGTTATTTGGGATGGTTCGTTGCCGATCATTAACGACGCGGTTTGGCATCACCTTGCAGCCACCTTCGACGGAACCACCGCACGCCTGTACATTGACGGCGTTACTGCGGGCGCGTTTCCACTGGTGTTGAATACACAGGCAAACTCAGCGGTTCTGATTGGCTGGGACACGTTGCAGTTTGACGAGTTCGCGGTGTACCCGGGTGTGCTTACACCGGTGCGGGTCCTTGAGCATTTCCGGGTTGGTGTGACCGGTCAGGCCGTGTGTCAAGCGGAGGTTCCGTCGAGTCAGTATGCGACTGCCGTTGCGTCGGATGGGGCTGTGTCGTATTGGCATTTGGGTGAGAGCGGCCGGGTTGCTGGCGATGTGCGCGGTTGCCGGTATGGGACACGGCCACCAGGCACGAACAGTGTTCCGGGTGTTCTGGCCGGTGACAACGCGACGGCGGCACCCCTCGGAGCCAACTACGCGATGGTCGCGTCGGGAACTGGCCTGCCGTCGGGAAACGCCGCGCGGTCTGTCGATGGGTGGTTCAAAAGCTCTGGTGGCAGCGCACAGATTTTCAAGTTTGGTGACGTGGAACTCCGCGCGACTGGTGCGGGAAGCAATTTCGATCAGGGGTCACGTTTCGGTGTCCGGTTGGCGGATGGGAGCGTTGGTTGGGTTGGTTCGTTGCCGATCATCAATAACGGCGTGTGGCATCACCTTGCAGCGACGTTCGATGGAACCACGGCACGGCTCTACGTTGATGGCGCCCCGGCCGGCGCGTTTGCCCGGGTGTTAAACACTCTGGCGAACTCGCCTGTTCTGGTCGGGTGGGACGCGTTGCAGTTTGACGAGTTCGCGGTGTATCCAACGGTGCTCACACCAGCACAAGTTGTGGAACATTTTCAAGCGACTTCTGGTCGTCCTAGCCAGCCGTTGGGACAGGTCGTTGGAATGACGATCGGCAACTCTGCACGCAAAGGTGGGGCCACCCCATACTCGGTGTCGGACCCTGTCAACACGGCGACTGGCGGATTCGATCATGCGCTCGATGACTTGGGAGTTCCGGGCAAAGGCCTCGGGTTGTCGCTGACACGCAACTACGACTCCCGCCAGACCGCAGCCTCGACGCTCGGGGTTGGGTGGTGGCATTCCTACTTCCAGTCCGTTGTTGTGGTCGCGGGGTCTGGTGCGTTGCAGTGGAGGACTGGTGGCGGATCGTTGGTGACCTTCGCATCGAACGGGGCGGGTGGTTTCACCACCCCAGCAGGCGTATTAGCCATCGCCACCGTTGTCCCAACCGGCGGTTGGCAGATCCTCGCTAACGATCAAACCAAGTACGTCTTTGATGTTGCCGGGTGTTGGCGGCAGCGATGTTTAGGCATGGGCTGGCAGGGGTCTGTGTTCATGGTTCGGCAGTGATTGGTGTGGATCATGTCAGTCGCGTGTGAGTTCG
>JAYSSK010000155.1:0-3917 GCA_043720595.1 Acidimicrobiia bacterium | reverse complement strand
TCCACGGCGCCGAGGCATCGAAAGAAGCGCTCAGCCAGGGCGACGGCGGGGCGTTCATCACCATCGGAACCACGGCGGCAGCGGAACACTTTGCCAGTGGCTCTAACAGCTACAGCGCACTCAAGGCCGCTGTCACCAACTGGACACTTGGGCAGGCTCAAGTCATGGGTGCGCTTGGGGTGCGCTGCAATGTTGTGTCGCCAGGGCCTATCTTTGTGGAGGGAGGCGACTGGGATCGTGTCAAGGCAGGCAAGCCCGAGTTCTTCGCCGCAAGCGAGAAACTGCACCCCAAGGGTGCGCTTGGCACCACACAGGACGTGGCCGACGCAGTGGTGTTCCTCGCCTCGCCGCGGGCCCGCCACATCAACGGTGTGAACCTCACCATCGACGGCGGCTTCCTGAAGCGCGTCAACTACTAGCGCCGGCCTCGGGCAATGGAGCACTCCCAGAAAGAGGGCCGCATCGACGTGCTGCTTGTCGTCGGCGGCAAGTATCACGACTTCGATTTCGCACGGTTGCAGCTTCTGGGAATGCTCGCAGAACACCAACAGTTTCGGGTCCGCGTTCAACCTGATTACGAAGACACATCCACGCTCGACAACACGTCGGTATTGGTTTCGTACACCTGCGATGTGCGGCCGTCCGTTGCGGCGCAGGAACGCATCCGTCGGTGGGTGCAAGATGGCGGGCGCTGGGTGGCCCTGCACGGCACCAACTCTGCCCTCGGCGACACATCAGTGCGCCCAGTCACCACACCGCGGGCGTTCCCGTTGTGGGCCGACACGCTTGGCTCGCAATTCATTTCGCACCCGCCAATCGAGCCGTATCGGGTAGACGTGTCCGCACCAGATCATTGGCTGGTCGCGGGAATCGACCCGTTCGACACCACCGACGAGCTGTACCTCAGCGAGTACCCGGATCGCAGCGGGCTTCAGCCGCTGTTGCACACCAGATGGTCCGGCATCACTCCGGGTTTCGCCGACAGCGACTGGACCTCCGGAGATCCGGTGCACCTCGTGATGTATCTCCGCCCGCTTGGCACCGGGGCGGTGCTCTACAACACGCTCGGCCATTGTCGCAGCCATTACGACATGGTTCCGATTAAGGACTGGTGGCCGACCATCGACCGCTGCGCCTGGGACACCCCGCAATTCAGCGACCTGCTCCGCCGTTCGCTTCGCTGGGCTCGCGGCCTAGAAGCGTGAGTCCAGCTAGCGCTGTCAGCACCAGCTAGCGGAAATCGGGACTGCCGTCAGACGGAGGCCGAACTGAAGCGTTTCGGCGCTCGTTCTGCCGAGTGCATCGTGGTCGTTCTGCCGAGCATGCCATGGTCGTTCTGCCGACGCTTGGGCAGTCGGCGTGCCGTGCACCTGAAGAACAGAGCGAGACACCCTTTGCAAGCGCCGATCGAGTTGATACGGTGCGACTAGCAGCCATTTGAGATGAACTCCGGCTGGAAAGGATGGGCATCAATGATGATCCACCACCTCGTTCGAGCCAAGGGGCCCGACGTTCGCACGATTCCACCCGACGCGAGCGTGCAACAGGCTGCTCACGAGATGGCGGCCGCACGAATCGGTGCACTCGTGGTCGCTGCCGATCCGACGGGGCGAATTCAGGGAGTCATATCTGAACGAGACATCGTGCGCGGCCTCGCCGAGCATGGAGCTGACGTGTTGACCAAACCGGTGTCGTCGCTGATGACAGCCGAGGTCCACACATGTCAGCCATCGGACACGGTCAACGCCGTGATGGTGATTATGACAGAGCGCCGTATCCGCCACCTCCCGGTTGTGGAGGGCGGTTCGATGGTTGGCATCGTGAGCATCGGCGATGTGGTGAAGCACCGAATGGGTGAACTCGAAGACGAACGAGCCGCTCTCACCGACTACATCACCACCGGCCGCTGAACTGCCACACAACTCGGCAACTCGATACGCGCAACTCGCCACTTTCGGGCGATTTGTCGGCCGGTTTTTGCCAAGTTGTGTGGGTTTTGGGCCCGAGTTGCGCGTATGTACGGTGGGTTGGCCGGGCAACGCTCCCGCAAGCGGTCTACGCCGTTGGCCAGTAGGACGCGTCTTCCAAGACGTTCTTGATTTCGCGTGCGAACTCCGCTGCTGGGGCACCATCGAACACACGGTGATCCCACGTGAGGCTGAGCGTCATGCGCGACACCGGTGAGGCGACGCCGTCAGTCCAGGCAGTGTCGGTGCGGATTCGCCCGACGCCGAGGATGGCCGCGTTGGGCGGGTTGATGATGGGCGTGAACATATCCACCCCGAACATGCCGAGCGCGGAGACGGAGAAGGTTCCACCTTCCATCTCTTGCAGCGCAAGACGACTGGCCCTGGCAGTGGTTGCCAGGCGTGTGGTCTCGGCGGACAAGGCATCGAGCGGCAAGTTGTCAGCACCGTGCACCACAGGAACGAGCAGGCCACCTTCAACGGCGACTGCCATGCCAATGTTGATGTCTGTGTGCATAGCGATGCCAGTGTCGGTGAGCGACGCATTCACATGCGGGTGACGTTCCAACGCGATGGCACATGCCTTGATCACATAGTCCGTGTATCCAGGAACGCCAGCATCGGCAGCCAACATTTGGCGGCCTCGTCGGTCAGCCATCACCACAGCCATGTCCACGTCCATGGCGAGCGTGAGCTGCGCCATGCCGTGCAAAGACTCAGACATGCGTTGCGAGATGACCCGCCGCATGGGGCTAAGCCCAACTCCCGAAGCCACCGCCGCGCTGCCCGCTGATTGCGGAGCTGCAGGCTGTGCTGCCTGTGCTGCCTTTTCGGCTGCTGTCTGCACTGCGCCCGTCACCACGCCTGCCGACTTACCGCGGGCGATCAACGCCCGGGCATGTTCAGCGACGTCTTCACGGGTAACCACACCGTCGGCCGCAGCGGTTGGCACTTCCGCAGGATCAAGGCCGAGCATCTTGGCCAACTGAACCGCAGCGAACGTGGCGTTGGTGACAGTTCCCCAGGCGCCGGGCGAGCCAGCGGGTGCGGCATGTTGCGAAGCGACGGCGGGCAATGATCGGACTCCGGCGGCCGAGGCACGTTCTACGTCCTCGGAAACGATGCGCCCTCCGGGACCGGTGCCGGTGACTGCTGCGAGCGGAACGCCGAGCGCTGCTGCAATCCGCTTTGCATTCGGCGACGCCAGCAGACGCCCGCCCTCACCAATCGCTTCTGCTCTCGGAACTCCAACAAGCGCAGAACTCGACCGAGCTACGTCAGCCGCGACTCCTGCCACGGGTGCAGTGTTTGCGGCGGGCAACGCACTTGCTGGCGGTTCTTCGCCTGGCTCACAGATCCAGCCAATGAGCTGGCCGCAGTCATATGAGGTACCGGGAGTGCCGACATAACGGAGAACACCCGTCGCACTGCTTTCGATGTCGGTGACGACTTTGTCGGTCTCGACCGAAGCAACTGCATCGCCGATCATTACCGCGGTTCCATCGGGCACCAGCCAGGACCCGATGGTGCCGCTCTCCATCGTCAGCCCCAGCTTGGGCATGATGAACTCAGATGCCACTCACATCACCCAGCCGACAAGGCGGAACCAGATGCGCGCATACCAAGTGCCAGCGCCTGAACCTGAGCCACGATGGTGGCGACGGACGGGAAGTATTCGGCCTCCAACACCGGGCTGAAGGGCACCGGCGAGAATGGTGCACCGACACGTGCGACCGGGGCGTCGAGGTAATCGAACGCTGCCTCTTGGATCTGGGCAGCGATTTCGGCGCCTACGCCACCGAACCGAACCGCTTCGTGGACGACGGCCACCCGGTTGGTGGACCGGACCGACCTCACGATCGTGTCGATGTCCAATGGCTGCAACGTACGGGGGTCAATGACCTCGACGGAGATGCCTTGCTCGGCCAGTTGGTCGGCTGCTTTCAACGT
>JAYSSK010000154.1:0-10470 GCA_043720595.1 Acidimicrobiia bacterium | reverse complement strand
GCGCGCGAACGCACTCGTGACGTGTCGTTGCATTTGCAACGACTTAGATGCTTGCTATTCGCCGACGAAAGCGGTTCGATGCTTATGTAACGCATCGTTACGTTCAACCGTTCACTACGAACCACCCCGATACGAAGAGGTATCAACAGCATGACCAAAGCAGAATTGCTCGACGCAGTAGCGAAAGACTCCGGCGTTTCCAAGGCCGACGCCGAGCGAGCCATCGGCTCGTTCTTTGATGTCGCCACGAAGGCAGCGAAAAAGGGCGACAAGGTCGCATGGCCGGGCTTCGGCTCCTTCAGCACCTCGAAGACCAAGGCTCGCCTCGGACGTAACCCCCAAACCGGTGAGGCCGTCAAGATCGCCGCCTCCACGCGGATGAAGTTCACCTCGAGCAGCACGCTCAAGGCTGTGTTGAACCCGAAGAAGAAGTGACCCAGGACCAACCAAAGGACCAATGACCATGGCTACGAAGAAAGCTGCCCCCGCAGCAAAGAAGGCTGCACCGGCCAAGAAGGCTGCTGCCAAGAAGTAGCGCCCTCTCGGCTGGTTTGTTACAGCCGTCGAATTGCTGCGAATACCTCGCCGGCGCTTGCGCCGGCGGGGTTTCCTGCTTCTTGGGCGGCTTCGCGAGCCGCTTCGCGGATTCGAGAATGAAATGCAGTTCGCTCGCCCGTATCGGTTGCCTTGCCAACGCGCATCGTGGTTTCGAACTGCGACTCGTGCGCGAGGAGAGCATCGGCCTTTGCGGCAATCACATCCACGTTCGTTGTGGCAGATTCGTCGGCCGATTCGAAGTGATGAATCTCAGCTGCTTCCCAGAGCAATAGCAACGATGGCCGATGCGGCGTCACGTCGATCTGCTCGGGAAAGAACAACGGGTCGCGAGCAGCAACAATGCCTTCGCACGCGAGCAAACCCGCATGCCTGTGGTCAGGGTGAATGCGATATGGCTTCCACGGGTCGTGGCCAAGTACCACCTCAGGTTGGAACCGACGGATCCACCATGCGACCTGTGCACGTTCCGTCAGTCCGCTCTGCAATTCGCCATCGGGGTGCCCGAGGAACGCAACGTGGTCTGGTGACGTGCCACCTAACAGTTGAGCGGCGCGTCGTTGCTCGGCCTGACGTGTGCGAATCAGCCAATCCGGATCGACGTTGGGGTCCCACGTGCCTTTGGAACCGTCGGTGCAGATGAGATGAAAGATCTCGCACCCGTGTGCCGCCCATTTGGCGAGCGTGGCGCCGCACCCATATTCGACATCGTCGGGATGAGCCCCGATTGCTAACGCGCGTTTGGGTGTGGGGACGTCTGTGGTGATCGGTGATCGGCGCGGAGGTAAGTATGAATCGGGAAGAGCCACACAGTCACCGTATCCAACGCATTTGCACCTCGCGCGGTGGGTCAGATTGGCAGGGTCGCAGCACCGGGCATCGCCTGCCACAGTCGTAGATCCACCGGCGTGTCAATGTCGAGCGACAGTTGTTGGTCCCGGCGCTCGACGACAACCAGCCCGTTGCGCCTCGCTTCGGCGCAATGCAGCTCGAACGAGCCAGGGCCGTAATGGAACTCGAATTGGTCAGGGATCGGAATGGACAACACGTTGGTTCCGGAGAGATGTCGGTCCGGCACGATGAGCACTTCGTCATCACCGAGCCCGTCGATCGCCAACCGCTCGGCTAAGGCCGAGGCGAGCGGCAGGTCTGCATGAATAATGACAACTCGTGTTGCGCCGCGAACCGCCGCAGCATCGACGCCCGCCCGAACGGCTACATCAAGACCTTGCATCGGGTCATCGATCGTGGAGGCATCGTAGGCCCGAGCGAACTCTGCAACCTCGGCGTCGCCGCTGATCACCAGAACGGGCCAGGGTGCCGCAGCGCGTATGACGCCAGCAGCGAGCTGCGAAGCCAGGTGCTGACGCGCCGAAGGGTCGAGAACGTCGGCGAGACGCTGCTTGGCAGACCGGAAGGATTTGACGGGTACCACGACCCACGGCTGTTGCGTCTGCACGGGATGACGAGCCTAGCGGCGAGCCTGTCGCGCGCTGGGCGGGTGTCGCGCCCTTTGGGTCGCACAGGGCGGAAGAGCCGCTGATCGAATCGGTCCTTGGACGAATGGGGTGCGCGCTGGCCCTACGATCATTGGCCATGTTGATTGGGAACCTTGGTTCGACGCGCCGGGCCGAAGTCGGCTCAGCAGGTGCTCTCCGACTTCCGGAAGGAACCTCGGTCGAGTGGTGGGTTCGATCCGGCGACAAGTGGCACGTGCCGTCGACCGACATCACGGTGCGGGACTGGCTATTGGACAACGCTCCCGTGCTCTCCAGCGCCGTGCGTGTGCCCGGCGGTGATGTGACGGGCGCCGTGTACGCCACAGTGCAGGGTGTGCGCGAGATCGTGGTCATCGAGCTGGCCAACTCCACTGCAGCGCCGCTTGCCGCAGCATTGGTGGTGCGTTCGGGTACCGGACGGGCGGTGCGTCTTGAAGGCACCACTGTGTTCGAAGGTGACCGCCCAGTTGCTTACCTGCCGTCAAGTCCCAGCGATGTCATCGCGGGGCCGTTACAGCCGCTTGTGGCGGGGTCTGATGTCAATCGCGAGATAGCTGCGCCGTCTCCGCTGACAACTGACACGATCGAGGCCGCGTTCATTGTTCCGCTGCTGCACCGATCCAGCATTCGGTTCGCCGCGCTGCTCGGTGTCGCGTCGGCCCTCGGAACCGCTTCAGTCCCCGTAGTGTCGGCGCTGCCCGATCCTGCGATGGTGGCGCGTGGGTGGGGTCTGCAAGCCGGCAATGCAGCGCGCCTCGACGGCGACCCGCGTCGGGCCAATAACATACGCGCGCTTGCTACCGGTATGCTTCTATACGCCGACGGTGGCACAGAACGGTCGTGGGTCGAGCGTGCAGCAATCGCCCGAGGCCTGGTCCGCATCGGCGCGCATACCGAAGCGCTGGCACTCCTCGCCGGTGTCGATGACGCGCAGTTCCGCAACGGTTCGCTTGGGGAGGACAGCAACGTCGGTGTCACGGCCGAAGTGCTTGCTGCGGTGGTCACTGTCGCGCGTCATCACTCCAGGGCCGTGTTCGCCCATTCCATGACTCCGCTTGTCGCCGGGGCACTCGAGTTCTTGCAGCGTTCGGCGCGGCGAGAGGCCGACGTGGTCGGCGCTCACTCCGGAGTGTTCCTCGCTGCCAGCCGCATGCTCGCCCGCGCGCACGAGGACCGTGCGGCGCGCACTGCGACGCAAGTGTGGGAGTCGATCGGCAAGTCGTGGCCGATGGCGCTGGCGGCGGAACCTACGCTGCCAGCCATGTCGTCCGGCGCCACCCTCATCCCCGGCGACCCTCGTCGGCTGGCCAACCAGATTATTTGCGCAATTGATGGATTGGCCGGTGAAACCGCAGACGGTGCCATCGACCTCTTCGGCGGCTGGGCCGCAGGTGACTTGGCGGGTGTGCCCGTAGCCATCCATCAGGTCGACACACCGATCGGTGAGGTGTCAGCTGCCATCCGTTGGCACGGGGCGCGGCCAGCACTGCTGTGGGAAGTTCGGTGTGCTCCCGCTGACCAGTTGACGCTGCGTTGTTCGGTGTTGGATCCGACATGGTCGGCGACAGAGTCAACTGGCGAAGCACTGCTGGCCGAGCCCCCCGTATCGCGAGCGAATTGACGTCTCACGCTGCAACGCCGCTGCGGCCTTATGACTGCAACGCTGCTGCAATCCGTTCGGCCATGGTGGCTAGGGCGTCCGGGCCGGCGTATTTCTGCCTGGGCCAATAGAACCCGCGTAGGCCGTCCTTGCGGACCCGTGGCACCACGTGCACATGCAGGTGGGCAACGCTTTGGCTGACGATGTTGTTCATTGAAACCCACGTGCCGTCACAACTCAACGCGGCCGGCAACACAGCCGATACCCGTTGTACCTGTGCAAAGAACGGCCCGACAAGTTCGGGTGGGAGATCGGCGAGCGTGACCACGTGAATCCGGGGCACCATCAAGACGTGGCCGGGAAACACCGGTGAGGTGTCGAGGAAGCCGAGGGCGTCGGGATGATCCAGCACCGTTGCTGCTGGAGCCTGACCGGCGACGATTGTGCAGAAGGTACAAGTCATGGTCGTTGTTCGTCATCGCTATGGTGGCACGCATGGCAGCGCCCGCGAAGTCCCATCGTGTCGCTGACCCGAAAGAGGTGCTCGAAGTGGTGCACGACGTCGTCGATGTGGGTGACGTCGTCGATGTGGGTGACGAGGTCGATGCGGCCAAGGTCGCCCTGCAGTGCGATGTCGAGGTAGACATCGCACTTTCCCCGGCGTCGTGGACCAAGGCTCCGTTGCATCGCCCGGCGGGTCGGCGCCGCATCACCAAGAAGGTGGTGCCTGGCCGACGTTTCGAGCAAGAACTGTGGGCGGCGGGGGCCGACGTGGTGGTCGGCCTCGACGAGGTCGGTCGGGGCGCATGGGCCGGTCCATTGGTCATCGGGGCAGCTGTGATTCCGCGTGAAAAGCGCATTCAAGGCGTGCGGGACTCGAAGCTGCTCAGCGAACCTGAACGTGAGCGCATGTACGACAAAGTTGCTCCGTGGTGTCGCGCGTGGTCCATCGGGTCAGTGAGCCAGCAAGAGTGCGACACGATCGGGATGTCGGCGGCGCAAAAGCTCGCTGCCCGACGCGCGCTCGATGGCCTGGGTCTCAAACCCGACGCGATTCTCGTTGACGGGTCATGGGACTTCGTCGGAACCGGCAACGTCCAACGGCTCATCAAAGGCGACGCAACGTGTCTGTCCATCGCGGCAGCAAGCGTCCTCGCCAAGGTCACCCGGGATCGTGAGATGCGCACAGAGGCCGAGCACTATCCGTATTGGGCCTTCGCTGACAACAAGGGTTACCCCTGTCCGAAGCACAAAGCGGCTTTGGCCGGATGGGGTCCGAGCATGATCCACCGTCGTTCATGGGTATTCATGGAAGCAATCCCTTGGGCAATCGAACGAGTTGCCCCGCTCAACAACCCGAATCAGCCGTCGCTCTTCTGAGCTGAACCCGTTGTGTCCGCAGCGACGTTTGACCGTGCTTTGGCGCTCGCTTTCGTAGCCCCCTTGGTGGAGCGGGCCTTGCCGAGGCTGGCGACCCGGGCCTGTGACTTGCGTCGTTTCGCCGATGCTGCGGCCCTGTCGTGAGCCCGCCTGGCCTCGGACTCCGCGAGCAGATCAGGCCGGTGGACGCGAAGCACTTCAGTGCCGATGACTTTGATCACCGCAGCCAGCGGGATTGCAAGCAATGCACCCAAGATGCCGAACAATTCGACTCCGGCGAGCACGCTGATCATGACCACCAGAGGTCGTATGGCCACGGCCTTCGCCATGATTGTCGGCTGCAGCACGTGGTTCTCGAACTGCTGATACACCAGATAGAAGAGCACCGCTGCGACGCCAGCTGGGACGGAATGTAGGAATGCGACGGCGACCGCAGGGATGGCTCCCATGGTGGCGCCCACAAGCGGAATCAAGTCCGCGAATGCAACCCACAGCGCGAGGACGCCGGCGAACTGAACTCCGAGGAGTGTGAGGAACAGGTAGGTGCTGACGCCTGCGATCACACTGATCACGAGGTTGCCTGCGACGTAACCGGTGATGGCCCGCGCCGAATCGTTACCGATGCGCCTCATCCGTTCTTGCTGCGGCGGGCTGAGCAGACCGACCCCGCTGCTGAGCAGGCTGGGGCCTTGGAGGAGCATGAGCAGAGTTAGTACGGCGACCGTGATGACAGCAAACAGCGTATTGAACGCGCTCTGCACCACGCCGACCGCGTTGGTGCCGAGGTCTTTCACGTAGGTCTCGAGGCGGTCTTGGTTGTCCCTGACCCAGTTCTGAACCTTGTAACGCTTGACGAGCCGACCAACGGGTCCTTCACCGCGCTGCGCCTGATCCACTTGGTCCGGTAGGCCCTCGATGAATGACGAGGTCTGCGCAACGACAGGCCTCACGAACGAGTAGCCGAGGCCAAACAGAGAGAACAGTGCGATGATGAAAACGAGCATCGCAGCGAATCCGCGGCGTACACGGGCGCGCCGTTCCAGGAAATTGACCGGAGGCGTGAGGACCACCGCGAAGAACGCTGAGACAACCATCCACGTGAGAATTCGACCGATCTGCAACATGAGCCAGAGCGACGCGATGGTGCCGAGTACAAGTGCGATCACTCGAACGATGGAGCGAACCGACAGCTCGACGGTCTGGGCCTTGCGGCGTTCCTGAAGCATCCTGCGAAGCGTACGCCCTACCGAGTCCGTCATCAGGAGGGCGAGCAAGTCGGGTTGGAGGGTCTTCGTCGGTGCTGGTTGCCAACGCTCGGTCGAGATCCCGTCGATGCCCAGGGATGCGGACTACCGCTTGACGCTTGGGCGTGGCGCTTGGTTCGGGGGAATCGTCGGCGGCAGCGTTGTTGTTGCGGTGCGTGTTGTCGTTGTCGTTGTCGACGTCGACGTTGCTGTCGTCGACGCTGTCGACGCTGTTGGGGCTGTCGGGGCTGTAGGGGCTGTCGGGGCTAGGACTGAAGCAGTGGTTGGAAGCAACGTCGTCGATGTGGCCACCCCACCGCCGCCGGGAGCGAGCCCGGTTGGAACCTGCGGACGCTTCCGGAACACTGTGAGCCGCTTGCTCAACAAATATGGCCGTTGTTTATCGATCATCGCGGGGTCCGGGTACATCCACGACTTGTGTTCTGCAGTCAGCTGAGACTCGTCAGCGAGAAACGCACGATCTCGCAGCGAATAAATCTGGCGGCGCTTGGCCCATCCGTCCCATCCGTCTGCCACCGTCACTACAGCGACTGACAACCCGGCGATGAGCAGCGCGCTCGCCATCGCTGCGACGCGCATGGCGCGGCCGCGTGGTGCGCGGGTCGGTGTAGGTAGAGAGAAGGCGTGCAGCGCAGATGAGTCAGCACGTTGGCCCACAAAGTGCAGAACCGTTGCCGTCAGCAGCACCGATGCAGCGGCCCACATGGTCGTGCTCATGGTGACGTATCTCGACGACATCGACTGCTCGACCGGGACGAACCCCATACGGCCCAACGCTGTCACTCCTGCGGTGGCCGGTGCTGTGAGACCCCACATGGTGATTGGTGCCCAACGCCGCCATTGGCCGGTGCGCCACACACCCAACATGCCAAGCGCGAACAACACCAGCCCAGCGATGCCTGCTCGCCATGCGACGAGTTCTGCAGGCGCCAACCGCACCGGAGCCAGGGGGGCTCCCAAAAACTTGACCGAGTACTCGACCAGCCCACTGGCGGTGACGGGAAGCGTCTTGGGCGAGTACGGCAAGTGGCGGTTGTAGAAGAACGTGGCGATTGCACCGATGGCCAGCCAGACCGTGACGCGAATCAGCCTGTTGCGGCGTGTGAGCCCAGGCAGCATTGCGATGAAGACGGCTCCCACCGGCCAGAGCACCACGCCGGACGCGAAGCTGAACTGCGATGCCAGGGCCAGAACGGCGCTGAGCACGAACCGGAACCATCCGCCGTCGACAAGCAAGAGACAGCACAGCAGGGTGAACAGCGCTCCCAATGTGAGGGTGACCTGCCAGCCCCACATGAAGTTCTCGGCCTGTGCGCGGGTCAATAGAAATGCAGCCAGTAGGGGAACGCATACCCACGTTGCCTGTCTGGCGCGGCGCCCTGCCCACCACACCACGGCGAGCACGATCACCAGCCGCAGCCCGAGCAGTGCGTGCACGAGCGCGATTTCGGCCCGAACGTTCCAGTTGGTGAGGCGGGCAAGAACCAAGAGCACGACATTGGGAACAAGGACGCGGTGTTCGTTGTGTGGGGCCCACAGCTCGCCCCAGCTGACACCGTCGTCTGTCGTGCGCAGGAAGTCCACGAAGTTCCACTGGTCCCAATAGGGCACGTCGACGCTGTAGCGAAACAGCGAGAACATGCGAACGGCTGCGTAAGCCGCTGCTGCCCACAGCACGATCTTTGGCAACGTGCGGCTCACTGTGTCGCCGGAACCAGCCGTGACTGACGGTAGGGAGTTCGCTGAGGACACAGCTGACGAAGAGACCGATGGCTCTGCCGACGAAATTGAGGGCACTGCTGGATCCGGCTGATCGGGGCTGGACCCGGAAATGATCATCGCGAAGATTCAAGCAGGGATCGGGCCAGATCGCTGTCCGCCGACCCTGATCGCAGGCCTGTTCGGAGACCGAATGGTGTGGCGGGGCGTACGAACGCCGAGAAGATTGGGTTGTCCGGGCGACCTCTTCTACCGTTGTGTCATGAGCGACATCTCCCTCGACCAGTTCAAGGCCGACGCCACCGCCTTTCTCGACGCCAATTGTGCGAAGCGGGAAGCCACCCAGGCCCGGAAATGGGGAGAGGGATCTGACAAGGTCGCGGTCTTCGAAGAGCGTTCGCCCGAGGCTGAAAAGCGCGACGTCGAGGCAGCCAAGGCATTCCGCCAGAAGATGTTCGATGCTGGCTTCGGATGGATCACCGGGCCTGCCCAGTACGGCGGTCGTGCGCTTGCAAGCGCTTATCAGCGCGCATACGACGAAGTCGCGTCGAACTACGCAACCCCCAATCTCAGCGCGTTCGGCATCGGTCTTGGCATGGTTGCCCCAACGTTCCTCGCACACGGCAGCGACCTCGCCAAAGACACATACCTTCGTCGTATGTGGCGCGGCGAGATCGTTGGTTGTCAGCTGTTCTCCGAGCCAGGTGCCGGGTCAGACCTTGCCTCGTTGCAGGCAAAAGCCGAACGCGATGGCGACGAATGGATCGTCACCGGCCAGAAAGTCTGGACCACAGGTGCACAGTTCTCCGATGTGGGCGAGATCATCTGCCGCACCGACGTCAATCTGCCCAAGCACAAGGGCCTTACTGGCTTCATCGTCGACATGCATGCTCCTGGTGTGGAGGTGCGGCCTCTGCGCCAGATGACCGGTGGCGCGTCGTTCAACGAGGTGTTCTTCAACGAGGTTCGGGTGCACGACGACTTCCGTCTCGGTGATGTGAATCAGGGTTGGACCGTTGCGCTGACGACGCTGATGAACGAGCGCGCATCGATCGGTGGTGGGTCGGGTGGTTCACGCGGTTCGGCGACCGACGTTCGCTTCCTCGCTCAGATGCTGCACGCCATGGGCAAGGGTGAAGACCAGGTGCTTCGCGATGAGCTGATGAAGTTGCATATCGCCGGCGAGGTTGCCCGCTTCAACGGCATGCGGGCCACCGCGAAACTGAAGGCTGGGCAACTTCCCGGGCCAGAAATGTCGACCGGCAAACTGGCCATCGCAACGCACATGCGCAAGGTAAGCGATTTCGTGTCAACAGTGCTTGGCCCCAAGATCACCGCCAACTCTGGCGAATGGGGCACCTACGGCTGGGCCGACTATGTGCTGGGAGCACCCGGCATGCGGATCGCCGGTGGGTCCGACGAAGTGATGCGCAACATTCTCGGCGAGCGTGTTCTTGGTCTGCCGAAAGACCCTGGCGTTGACTCGGTGACCGCATTCAAGGACCTGAAGGTCGGTACCCAGAAGGCATGACGGTCAACGTGCCAGCAACCGGCCGGCAATCTGCACGGATGAGCACGGATTAGAGTGACGTCCTCATGGGCATGCTGATCACCGTTACCGAGAAGCCGAGCGCGCGTCACGGCGTGGTGCGGTTCGAGACCAACCGTGCACTCACCGGTATGGGCCACGAGTATTACTCGGCCGATACCGAGGTCGAAGGTGACCGTCCGCCAGACCTAGCAGCGCAGGCGCTGTTCGCACACGGCGGCGCCAAGTCCGTGCATGTGCACGGCAACCAGATCAACGTCGAGCTGACTCCAGGTGGATCGACGGAAGGCATGGCAACCGCCATCGCAGACCTGTTCATCCACTACAAGCCAGGCGTCAAACCGTCGCTCTAAATTCGGTGGCACCAGCTGTGCTGGGCTTCGCACCGTGCTACCGGCCCCATGAGGCTTGCTGGGTGAACTGACCCCTTGACGAATGCCGAACAGGTGTTCGATAATTGATGGTCCTATGTGGCCAAACGTCGTTTCTCTCTGGCCAGATCCGGTGCAGGCTGATCCGGCCAAGGTACTGGAACGTATAGCTCAGCGGGTGCAGCCCATTGTGCGTGCCGATGAGCAACTGCACCCGGTCGACGAACGCCTGCACGAAGTACTCCCATGGGCAGGAATCCGGCGCGGCAGTCTCATCGAGACCAGCTCGCGCGCGCTCGGGTGGCTGATGGTTGCCCAAGCCATGCAGGCAGGTGCATGGGCTGCTGTGGTGGGCTCGTCTTCTTCTGGGTGGGCGGCCGCAGCAGAGTTGGGTGTGCCGCTCGAGCGGCTTGCGGTCATCGCTCCTCCACCGGTCGAGGTAGCAGGGACTGTTCTGGGTGCACTGGTTGATGCCATCGAGTTGGTGCTGGTGGATCCGTCTGTGCACATACGACCACATGAACTTCGTCGT
>JAYSSK010000153.1:0-1637 GCA_043720595.1 Acidimicrobiia bacterium | reverse complement strand
CAGAGCGCGTCGTCGATTTTGCGCATATACCGGTCGACCTGTTCCTTCCGCTCATCGCTCGCTGAGGTTCCCGAAATGGCTGTGGTCCGCCCGCCGATGGAGGTGGAATGGCGGTTGAGCACGTTCTCGTGGGATTCGTACCACAGAGCTTCGGCCAAGTTGTCGGGTAGTCCGTCAAGGTGGGTGCGCGCCAGCGAGTAGCGGCTACCGGCGTACACCGTGCACTTGTTCTGGCTAATGGCCAGAAGGTGAAACGGCGCGTCCGGCACCACAGCGCGCAGAACCGGAGCGAGAGCGAAGCAGCCTCCGACCAGGCCGACCGTCGAGACGGGGCCTGAAACGCGAAAGCGGTGAACGACACCCGGGGAGAGATATAACACCAACCCGCCTGCAAGGTCGTGCCACAGTTGCTTGTCCTTCAGGGCCTCTTCGGCAGGCTGAAGCAGTTCGTCGGTCTCGTGTGGCCGCAGCTCTGTTGCAACACGGTCACGTGCAGCTGCGAGCAGGTTCTTCAGTTGCAGCTTCGCCGATTCAGCGCCGTGCGGGCCGTGCTCGGCGTGCACGACCAATGAAACACACGGTTGCGTCTCGGGGACCAGCAGCTCGGTCAACGATGCGGGAGTCAGCAGCGGGATCATTGGGTTGCACTAGCCCCGGCTAACAGGGACGTTGATCTTGCTGCTTCCCGACTTCGGACTGGGCACTCGCACTTCTGCCGAACTCATAATGTTTCCTTCAGTGATCGAGAGCGGACGAAACCCGCTGAGAACAGTCACCACCTTGCGAAACGCGAAAAACAGGGTCCTCTGGACGCTTTCAACAGGGACCTTTGGCCGCGTCAGCAATTCGACCGCTGACCAGTTCCTGGATGATGCCAGTTGGCCCATTGCGAAGGACGTTCGGCCCTTGGGGGATGCGCCCTCCAGGCGCAGCATGGATGTGTGGCTCAACCGGGCCGGAAAGGACCGAACGAGATGCACTGGGACAACGGATGGCACGACGGACCCGGCGGTTGGGGTTGGCTCGCAATGGCGATGACGATGGTCGCTTTCTGGGGTGGCCTTTCGTGGATCATCGTCAGCGTTCTTCGCCGCGGATCGACTGGATCATCGACCGGTTCATCGATCCGATCGTTCGACTCCGCGCCCGCATCCTCAACGCCCGTATCCTCAACGGCTTCTCCGACCACTCTGTCGAGAGGCCCGGAGGACATTCTTCACGAGCGGCTTGCTCGAGGAGAGATCGACGTTGAGGAGTACCGCCAGCGCCTAGACGCGCTTCGCGAGAAAACCCGCACCTAATAGTCGGCGAGCATCCCTCGAGGTCGGTAGGGAGTCTTCAGCCCGGTTCTGAGCGATGGAGTATACCCCCAGGGGTACACTTGACTACCCCCCAGGGTATCTATAGAGTGCATGCACGACCTAGCCCCATCTGCAACTGTTGTCCATCAAAGTGGGTTGCTGGTTCGTCACCGCCCGGCCAACACGGCCGGGATTCCGCTTCTGCGCGCAGACCGGTTATCTGGCAGCGCGTCGCCACTCGAAACGAGACAACTTCATGTCCGTCACTGTCGACCCCGACCGCGACCTATCTTCCGCCGCTCGCCCGGGCGGCTCCGAAACTCATGGCCTACTGGC
>JAYSSK010000152.1:0-1640 GCA_043720595.1 Acidimicrobiia bacterium | reverse complement strand
CGCTCGACGCGTTACAGCAGGTCGGCTGCGATGCGGTTGTCCTTGCCTTTCTGCCTCCGGAGCAGTTCGCAACGCGTTCGTCAATCGAGGCATGCGCCGACAGTCTCAACGTTGCCAACGAAATAGTCGCCAGTAGGGGGGCAACTATTGGTTATCACAACCATTGGTGGGAGTTCGAGCAGCGCATCGACGACATGACGGCTTGGGACTACTTCTTCTCCCGTCTCGAACCGTCGGTGTTCGCCGAACTCGACACGTATTGGGCCACCGTCGGAGGAGCAGACCCAACTCAATTGACGACTGCACATCAGACCCGCATCCCACTGCTGCATGTGAAGGATGGTCCTGCGGACAATCCCAAGTCAGACATGGTTGCTGTCGGATCTGGTTCTATCGACGTCGCACGAATCCTCAACAATGCCCCGCACGCCAAGTGGCACGTTGTCGAACTCGATCGCTGCGCCACCGACATGTTCACTGCTGTCGAAGACAGCTACCGGTTCCTCACAACCAGCGGCCTGTCGAGCGGTCGCAAATGACAGAGGTGAAGGCCCGTATCGGCATCATTGGCTGCGGCAACATCGCCCCGGTCTACGTTCGGACTCTGCAACAACTCGGGTGGGTCGAGGTCGCACAGTTCGCCGATGGCATGGCAGGGCGCGCAGACGAGTTTGCGTCGCTGTACGGCGGCCGTGCGGTTGCGGTCGACGAGATGCTCGCGGACCCGACCATCGAAGCCGTAGTCAACCTCACACCGGCACACGCGCACGCAGCCGTGTCACGGTTGGTAGTGCAAGCGGGAAAGGCGGTGTTCAGCGAAAAGCCGCTCGGTATCGATTTCGAAGAAGGTAAAGCGCTGGTTGATTTCGCTGCCGAAAAGGGAGTCCGAATCGGGTGTGCCCCTGACACGTTTCTGGGGGCAGGCCTGCAAGCGGCGCGTTCAGCGATCGACAAGGGGCTGATCGGTGAGCCGTTAGCGGCCAACGCGTTCATGCTCGGCTTCGGGCCCGAGTGGTGGCATCCGAACCCTGAGATATTTTACGGTCCTGGTGCTGGCCCGCTATTTGATATGGGCCCTTACTACCTTACTGCTCTCACTACCCTGTTGGGACCTGCTGCATCGGTTGCTGCTTCGGCTCGGGTTGCAGTTGCCGAACGTATCGTCCACTCGAAAGGGCGTGTCGGCGATCGGATCATTGCGACCGCTCCCACGCACGTCGCGAGCCTGATCGAGTTCGTCAGCGGCGCCATCGCTACCCTTGTGACGAGCTTTGACGTCAAGGCCTCTCGCTACCGCAACATCGAGATCTATGGATCTGAAGCAACGCTTTCATTACCCGACCCCAACACGTTCGGCGGTCCGCTTCGAATGCGCAGCCTCCTGGCCGATGACTGGCGCGATCTTCCCCTCCCTACCCCGAACATTCCACAGCAGCGTGGCATTGGGCTGGCCGACATGCTGTCAGCTGAGCGAAATGGGCGCGCGCACCGGGCATCAGGGCAGCTCGCGTTGCACGTATTGGAACTCATGGCCGGAGCCCTGACGTCGGCTCAGTCCGGAATGCGCTACCAGTGCACCACGTCCATCGACCTGCCGGCCCCGGTACGGTTCTCGCTACCGGCCAATACGTTCGACTAAC
>JAYSSK010000151.1:0-3937 GCA_043720595.1 Acidimicrobiia bacterium | reverse complement strand
GCCGTTACGCACGTGTCATGTCCGTGGTGACCGATGAGGCGCTTCGCTCTGATCCCAGCCTGGCTTCAGCCGCTGCGCTCGTCCGGTGGGGGCGGCGTCAGTCCGACCAGATCGGCGACCACGACATTGCGGCGCTCAACGAAGCGTCTGAGGGGCTGCGGTCGTTCGAAATCGACCTGACCGAGGCAGATGCCGCCGAGCAGACCCGGGTAGCCGACGAGCCGTCGGCCGGTTCGAAGCCAGAGCATGAGACGCGTTGGCCGTTGCCTCGTCGCCTACGCCCTGGTCGAAAGCCAGCCTCCGCACACCAGTTGTCGGTCAGTAGCCCTCGCCACACGTTCGCCGATGTTGCCGGCATGACCGACCTGAAGTGGCGTCTCCAAGGTTTGGTCGGCACTTCGAACCGCGGCCAGAACGCAGCCGCCGGGTTCCTATTGTTCGGTCCGTCAGGTTGCGGCAAGTCGTTCATCGCCGAGGCCATGGCTGGCCAGCTCGGCATGCAGATCCTGAAGCTCAACCTGCACGAAGCCGTCCGTGCCGGAGACGAGCAGGGCACCATGATGATCCGCGATGCCTTCGCCTTGGCCCGTAAAGCGGGCCCCTGCATGTTGGTGCTTGAAGACATCGATGCGGTCAGCGATCCGCACCATTTGCACGCCCGACGCGTCGATCTGTTGGCAATGCGCATCGCCATCAAGCTGGACGAATGCCGAGGCGAGTCCGACCTGGTTGTGGTTGCCACCAGCAATGCCCCGTGGCGAATCGATCCGGCCCTCCGGTCAGCTGGTCGTCTGGACCGCGGTGTGTTCGTTCCGCCACCTGACCTCCTCGGCCGTGGCCGCATCATCGTCGATCGCTTGTCGTTCTTGCCGATCTCGCCCGATGTCAACCCTGGCGAATTGGCTGTCGAGACCGAAGGGTTCACCGCCAAAGAACTCATCTCCATGGTCTCTGCGGCGGCTGAGCACGCGTTGTGCGTGTCACGTCACTCGGGCATGTTGTGGGCGGTTCAGCAGCGAGACCTGCGGCGGGCTCTGGGTCATCTTGATGCTGGGTCTCGTGACTGGTTCACCCGGGCTCACGGGCACCTGCGTAATGGCTCAAGCGATGTCGACCCGGTGTATGACTACATCCGTCGCAACATCCGGGCAATGTGACGTCACCTGTGACCTGACTCGATACCGATCAAAACGGCAGCGGGGCCTCCCATAGACTCTCTCCTCGTGCCCGTTCGCATTCACGCCCTGCGAGGGGCCACAACCATTGACTCAGACGATCCAACCCAGGTCGATGAACGCACCCAAGAGATGATGGCGCTTTTGCTGAAGCGCAACGATCTGGTTGCCGACGACCTGATTTCCATCCTATTTTCCGTCACTGCCGACATCCGCAGCCGTAACCCGGCCACGGCTACCCGGGCAATGGGCATGGTCGATGTCCCACTATTGGGCGTGCAAGAAGCAGATATGGAGGGCGCACTCCCGTTGTGCATCCGTGTGATGTTGCATACCCAAACCGCTACCGATCGGGCTTCGTTGCACCACGTCTTCCTGCATGGCGCAAAAGTGCTGCGGCCAGACCTGGTTGAAGACGATGAGTGAAACCGCACCGGGGGCTTTGGGGCTAACCGGCGCATCGCCAGCAGCCGAGCGCCAGGAGCGCGCTGTCGTCGTCGGCGCTGGGCTGATGGGTGGTTCCGTGGCATACGCACTGCGCGGGCTGGGTTGGTTCGTGAGCGGGGTCGATAGCGACCCCGGCCGAGTGCAGCGGGGCATAGAGCTCGGCGCGTTCGATGCAGCGGGCCCAGACCCCGATGCAGACGTCACGTTCATCTGTACGCCCGTAGCGTCTGTGCCTGCACTTGCCGAAGCTGCATTGGCGAGCGGTGGCATTGTGACTGACATCGGCTCGACCAAGCACCGCGTCGTTGCCAGCGTGAAGAACCCAAAGTTCGTCGGTGGCCATCCAATGACGGGTAGCGAGCAAGACGGCATCGAGGCCGCCGACGGGACGATGTTCCTCGGCCGCACATGGGTACTCACCCCCACCGATGCAACTGATCCCGATGCCTATGCGCGCATACATGCGCTTGTTACCGCGTTCGGGGCTGTGGTGGTCACCGTGTCACCCGAGCATCACGACGAGCTAGTTGCTGTGGTGTCGCACGTCCCGCACCTTGCGGCCGCTTCGCTGATGTCGGTTGCAGCAGATCGCAGTGAAGAGCACGGAACGCTGCTTCGTTTGGCGGCAGGTGGTTTCCGAGACATGACCCGCATAGCGGCTGGCCATCCATCTATCTGGCTCGATATCTGCCACGACAACCGCGAGGCCATTGTCGCGGCGATGGACCGGCTCATTACCGATCTGCAAGACATGCGAAACGTGGTCGACATCGGCGACCGGTCTCGCTTGGACAAGATGCTGACGGCCGCTCGGGTTGCTCGTATCAATCTGCCAACCGGTGCTCCTGCTCCCGAGGAACTCGTCGAGATGCGCGTTCCCATTCCCGATCGCCCTGGGTTCATTGCCGAAGTCACCCGTCTCGCCAGCGACCTTGGCGTCAACATCTACGACGTCGAACTGTCACACTCCATCGATGCTGCGGACCGTGGCATGTTGGTCTTGGTCGTGGCCAAAGCACTGTCCGACCTGCTGCGCGGCGGTCTGATGGCGCGTGGTTTCAAGCCGTCGGTGTCGTCGCTTGGTGAGCGGTGAGCAGGGAGCTGCCTGATCCTTACCTCATCCGCCCTTTCGACGGGCCGGTCGATGCGGTCGTCATGGTTCCGGGCTCGAAGTCGATCACGAATCGGGCGTTGCTCTGTGCGGCGTTGGCAACAGGGACGACCCGTCTGGCCGGAGTTCTCCACGCCGACGACACCGAGGCAATGCTGGATTGCGTCTCGTCGCTCGGGGCAGATGTCCTGGGCGATGCGAATGATCCAACTTCGGTCACCGTCACGGGCGTAGGTGGGGCGTGGCGGCCAGGGCCAGTCACGGTGAACGCACGGATGTCTGGCACCACGGCCAGGTTCATCGCTCCGTCGTTGGTCCTGGGGTCTGGCGGATACACGTTGGACGGCACCGAGTCCATGCGTGAGCGGCCGATGGGTGATCTGGTCGATGCAATGACTGCCATGGGGGCGCGTGTCGAAGCCAGGGCTGGTGGTCGTCTGCCGATCGTCGTGGCGTCCAATGCAGTCGTCGCGTCAGACCGACCCGTCTTGCTGGAAGTACCCGGCACGGTGTCATCGCAATTCCTTTCAGGGCTGCTGCTCACTGCACCGTGTCTTGCCGGTGGCGCCGTCATCACCTGTATTGGCGAGCTGGTCTCAAGACCGTATGTGGACATGACAATCGCAGTGATGGAATCGTTCGGCGCGGTGGTCAACGAAACCAGGCCTGGCACATTTGAAGTCAGCTCTGGCGGGTATACCGCGGTCGACGATTATCTGATCGAGCCCGATGCGTCTGCTGCCAGCTATCCGCTCGCCGCCGCTGCCATCACGGGCGGCAGCGTCACCATCTTGGGCCTTGGTCGTGGGTCTACACAGGGCGACCTGCGATTCGCCACCATCCTCGGTGATATGGGTGCAGACGTTCTGATCGGCGAGACCTCCACGACGGTGAAGGGCCGAGCGCTGCACGGAGTCACGGTCGACATGTCTGACTGCTCAGACACCGCACAGACACTGGCGGTGGTTGCCGTGTTCGCCGACGGACCGACAACGGTGACCGGTATTGAATCGAGCCGCAAGAAAGAGACTGACCGCCTTGCTGCGGTGGTTGCCGAACTCATTCGATGCGGCGTGCGTGCCGAAGAACATCCCGACGGCTTCACCATTTATCCTGGTCCAGTGCACCCTGCCATCGTCCAGACGTACCGAGACCACCGGATGGCGATGAGTTTTTCGTTGCTCGGCCTGCGGTCGCCCGGTAT
>JAYSSK010000150.1:0-35826 GCA_043720595.1 Acidimicrobiia bacterium | reverse complement strand
TGTCGTCGTCATCCAATTCGATCGCAGCGATCGGGTTCGACGGCAGAGTCCACGTGACGAAGCCGCTAGCTGGTGCGTCGTCTCTAACTCTTCACGGCGGCCGCTTGTTTGCCGTGCAGACAACACTGGGGCGCGTCGTCGAGATCAACACCACAACACTTGAAACGACCGTGTTTCTCGATAGCCTCGACGCACCAATGGGGTTGGCGTTCGAGGGAACCCACACGTTCATCGGCATTTCGAACAACAGGGTGTTCGAATTCAACGGCACAACCATGTTCCGGGTCCATAACCCCGGCTGGGGAGGCGGTGTCGGGCTAAACGAACGAGTCAACCGGCTGTTCATGTTTCCCGAGTTCCCAGGGCAGCTGTATGGGTCTGACGGAAACCTCACATACCGATCCGTCGGAGGTATGTCCCACCTTGTCGGTCCCAGCGGGACTGAAATGGCTGCGTTGTCCGACGGTCGATTGTTCATTGGCGGAGGTGACTTCTCCGGAGGAAGCGCGGTCGATCCGCTCACCTTGGCGTTCGCTGGAAACTCTTGGTCAGCCCAGGGTGGGTGGAACTATCTGTTCGTTCGCGGGGTCACCGCATCGCCAGACGTTGTGGTTCAGCATCGAGCCAATTCCAGCTTCGACACGATGCACAGGGTCGAATTGCGACTGGTGTCGACCGCCAGCACTAGCGTCGAACTACGCAGGTTCGAATTCGATTCACTCGGAGGTTCGGCGTTCATTTCGCCCCAGTCCTCTCGCGTGATCTTCTTGGAAAAGACGGCTGGTCGGCAGCGTCTCCGGATATTCCCCGGGATGGGTTCGCCTGCTATTCCGTCGGCTCCTGGGGCTTCGGCGCCCCGCTCGGCCCCTCCGGCTGCGCCGGCCTCGACGCTGAATGGACGACAGCCAGTCCCTCCGGCCACCGGTGCAGGGCCGGCTCGCCTTCGAGTGTCGGAGTCCTTGTGGTTCGACCCCACCAGTGGGTTAGCGCTGGTTTCGGACTCAGTCAACGGGGTCGTCGGAGTGTTCGGGCCAACCGGCCGGCCGCTTCACTCGATTCGCGGTCTTGACGGTGTGCGTATGTTCGCCAGCCTCAACGGGCGGGTGTATGCCGCTGGCTCCAAGATCACCCGCCTTGATGTGCTCAACGGTTTGGCCACACCAGTCTGCGAATCTCCTGGCTTTAGCGAACGAATGGTGGCAGCGGCCGGCCGCCTCTGGTTTGCTGTGCATCCGTGGATGTCAACGCCAATGCTGTATGGGCTTGATCCAGTTACGTGTAATCGGATCGACCTGCCCCTCACGACACCTCCGAGCCTCAGCGAAGCCGTGGGCGATTCATTCTTCGTCGGGACTCGTCGGTTCAATGCGTCGACATTGGCACTGACTCCCGGCCCGTCGGATTTCCTCGGCATGCACGTCTTGCGCGACGGGACGTACATCGGCACAGGGTCGCAACGATTTGACTTCAATACCGACGCTGCGTCCGGCGCGTTTTACCCAAATGGTGAGAACTACGACGTGTCATTGGGAAACCCGAAGCGGGTGGTCTCCAAGCAAGGCGTGCCAGGCGCGCTGGTGCGGATCTACCAGTACGAAGCCCCGGGGACACTCCTGAGGTACTGGACTCCGGCCCGCCCTTTCGTTTCGAAGCAGATTGCGGTCCGACCCGGTACCAACGAACTATGGATCACCACACTGAACCTTGATACCTACGAGATCCACGTCGGCCCGTTCGCCGACGTCGTGACTGGCGAGCTGCTCGAACCTGATCCGGTGCCGCGCCCAGAGGGATGGCCGGCCGTTCTCAATCCGCGCCTCGTGGTTGCTGAAGTCCCTGTTAGCCCACCCATCCAAGCGGCGGCCGCCAACAACCCAGAGCCAGTGCTGTCGGTCAACACGATTGCGCCCGAGGTACCGGGCACGGTTTCGGTGCCTGCTGTGCTCGCAGAGGTACCGACCACACGGCCAGCCAACACATCGGCCAACACTTCCAAAGTTGTGCAGACGAAGCCACGAACAACCCTGAAGCCAAAGAAACGAACCCCTGCCAACAAAGTGCCGAACCGGGCGAACAACAAGGTATCGGCAAAGACGCCCAGCGCTCGCCGCTGACGATTCGAAGGCCCCGTCGCCGAAAAGTTCTGAACGCCGCCTCCGCAGCGTGCTGCGACAATGGGTCGGTGGCTTCTTTGATTGTGTCCGATGTGGCGATTGGGCATGGTCCGGTGGTCCTGGCCGATGCCATCACCGTGTCCGTCACCCCTGGCCGGGTGATCGGCCTCGTGGGTCAGAACGGCGCAGGCAAGACCACGTTGCTCAAGGTACTTGCCGGGGCTGACGAACCCCTCAGCGGCACGATTGTGCGGTCACCAGCATCTGCCACCGTCGGGTTCCTTGCGCAGCAGCTCGACATCGCGTCCCCGCTCGAAACCATCGGCGAGTGGCTTGCCCGTCGTACTGGCGTGGCCGATGCATCTGCCCGGATGGAAGCCGCTGCTGCCGCCCTGGCAACCGGCGAGCCCGAGGGCGATTCGTATTCCGATGATCTCGAATGCTGGCTAGCGCTCGGTGGCGCAGACCTCGAAGACCGCATTCCAGCAGCGCTTGCCGATGTGGGTCTCGACGTTGCGAAAACAGTTGCTACCCCGGTGGCGGCTCTCAGCGGAGGCCAGCGAGCCAGGGTCGGGTTGGCCGCGTTGCTGTTGGCCCGGTTCGACATTTTCTGTCTCGACGAACCAACGAATGACCTCGACCTTGCCGGGCTCGCTCGGTTGGAACGATTCGTGGGCGAGCTGCGCGCCAGGCCGGCTGCTGTGGTGGTGGTCAGCCATGACCGAGCGTTTCTTGAGGCGGTTACTACCGACGTGCTCGAGATCGACGGGAACGAGCGCAGCGTGGCGTTGTTCGGCGGTGGGTTCAGCGCGTTTCTACAGGAGCGCGAGGTGGCCCGCCGCCATGCGCGCGAAGCGTTCGATGAGTACACAGACCGTCGAGATGACCTGCTCGGCCGGGCGCGCACCACGCGGGAATGGGCAGATAAGGGCGTCCGCAAGTCTCGTGCCGAACTGCGCAAGAAAGGCACCGACCCGGACAAGATCGGCCGCAAGACCAAGGCCGAATCGACAGAGAAGCAGGCGGCCAAAGCCTCCCGGTTGGAGAAGTCGGCAGAACGCCTTGTCGAAGTGGTCGAGCCGCGCAAGGTGTGGAACCTTGAATACCGCATCGGAACCGCGTCGCGATCTGGAACCGAGGTCGTAAGTGTGCGTAGTGCTGTGGTTCAGCGTGGCACGTTCACGCTTGGCCCGGTCGATCTCTCCATCGCAGCTGGGGATCGAGTAGCCATCACCGGGCCTAATGGTGCGGGCAAATCCACGCTGCTGGAACTCATTCTCGGCCGGGCCAAACCGCAGTCCGGCGAGGCTCGACTGGGCAGTGGCGTGGTGATCGGCGAACTCGACCAGGCTCGTGTCCCAGTCGACGGCGACGCCACAATCGTGGACGCGTTTCTTGGCTGGTATCCCGCGTCCACCATCGGCGAAGTACGAACGTTGCTCGCCAAGTTCGGCCTGTCCGGTGACGATGTTGTGCGACCAGCGAGGTTGCTTTCGCCCGGGGAACGCACTCGGGCGACGCTGGCGCGGTTCCAACACGAGGGCGTCAACCTGCTGGTGCTCGACGAGCCGACCAACCACCTCGATCTGCCTGCTATCGAGCAACTGGAACAAGCCCTTGCTGCCTACGTGGGCACGTTGTTGCTGGTGAGCCACGACCGTCGCCTGTTGGAGCAGGTAACCGTCACCCGCCGCGTTCACGTTGAGGCCGGCGTGGTCACCAACGCACTGGTTTAACCCCGTTCGCAGTGCTTCTGCCAAACCACACGACATGAGCGCAACTCGGGTCCGACATACGCGCAACTCGACCGAAACGGGCAAAAGTTTTGCCCGGAACTGCCAAGTTGTGTGGGAAACGGGTCCAAGTTGTGTGGGAATGCGTGGTCACGTTTTGGGGAGCTGACGCAGCTTGCGCTCGATCCGCCTGCGCACCGCGTCTGGGTTGTCTCGCATCTGGCGCGGGGTAATGGAAAGGTGATGGAAGCCAGCGCGGTCCAAAAGCGCCCACCGTTCACGGTCCGGTTCAAAGTTGTTCTGGTGATATTCCCGGCTGTCAAGGTCACACAGCAGCACGTTGCGCGGTGTGAACGTGTTCGGTCGACGCTGCAATCCAAGTTGAGAATCCGAAGTCGATGCGCAGTGTCCGGCCTCCCACCCGCACCACACATTGGCGCCATGGTTTATGTCCCCAGCGTCGAAACTCCTGGGAACTTTGTGTTTCTGCGTAGCTCTCAGTGGGGGGTTCTTTGCCAGTAAGGAGCAGGACGTCGCGGAGCATTTTGTCCCCGACGAACCCGCCACCCGACGCCGCCTGAATGTGGAATCCCATCCTTCGGGCGTGTTGGACCGCCAGCTCCACTCGGTCGCGCGGCGATATTCCATCGTCGTGATCGACGAGGTCTTCGGGGTAGCCGTTGAGGTGCCGGCACACAAGTGGAATGCCAGCGAGGAGTGGCCCTGCGATGTCGGGTTGGACCGGGACCTCCCACCGCCGGGTTCGGCGGACGCCGGGAACTATTTCGGATGGTACGGGGGCGGCCCAACGCTGCGGCCAGGTCAGATCGCGAAAACCATCTAACCCGTGCTCGGCCGCTGCTGCCGGACCAGTTAAAGCCATTTCATAACAACGACGCACGCTTGTCTCCTCCAATACGTTGCCAATTCGAGCGCGGAGGAGTGAACCTCGAACAGCTGGAGATGCCAAGTCAGCTGGAGCAACAGTCTGCAGCGAGGGTGTGACAACCCACCCGCTCTGCCGACACCCGCCAACCCACACACGCGCAACTCGGGTTGCACATACGCGCAACTCGGCCTAAACCGGCAAAAATTTTGCCCGGAATTGCCAAGTTGCGCGTATGTGGGGCTCAGGGGCTCAGGGGCTCAGGGGCTCAGGGGGTTGGGAGTCGGGGGGTTGGGGGCTCAGGGGGTTGGGAGTTGGGGACGTTGCGGGTGTAGGAGGTTCGTGCTGTAGGGTGTAGACAGCCCATCTCTCGGAGATATCCACCGATCCTCAACTTGGATCGGTGAAACTCCGATGAACCAGGCATCACCCCACACCGGGGTCCGCGAAACGGAGCCGGTTGTCAGTGGTGGAAGACCGGCGGATGCATCCGCCCCGTCGGCCCGCCACCACTGGGAATCGGTCGCCGCACGAATCACGTGCCGGCACAACGTGGACTCCGCCAAACCGAACCGCGCCCAAACGGGGTGGTTCAAGGAGTTACCCAATGGCAGACGCCAAAAAGGTGACCGGCAAGATTGCCGGCACCACCAAGACCCTTTCGTTCGAGACCGGCAAACTTGCTCAGCAGAGCCAGGGTGCCGTTGTTGCCTCGGTCGGCCGCACCACCGTGCTGGCCACCGCCAACGCCGCCAAGGGCGTGCGTGAAGGCATCGATTTCTTCCCGCTCACCGTCGATGTTGAAGAGCGTGCTTACGCAGCTGGCAAGGTCCCCGGCTCGTTCTTCCGTCGTGAAGGCCGTCCTTCAGACAACGCCATCCTTACGTGCCGCCTGACCGACCGCCCGTTGCGCCCGTCGTTTCCCGATGGTTACCGCAACGAGACCCAGGTGGTCATCACGGTGCTTGGCGCCGACCAGGAAAACCCGCACGACGTGCTCTCCATCAACGCAGCCTCGGCTGCGCTGATGATCTCCGGCATCCCCTTCGATGGCCCCATCGGCGCCGTGCGCATCGCATACAACCAAGACGGCGAGTGGGTTCCTCACCCGACGTTCACCGAGGGCGCCGAGTCGACCTTCGAGCTTGTCGTCGCAGGTCGTCAGCTGAAGGACGGCGACGTCGCCATCATGATGGTCGAGGCCGGCGGCACCGAGAAGGCTTGGCAGTACTACGAAGACGGTGCACCAAAGGTGACTGAAGAAGTCATCGCTGACGGCCTCGAGGCATGCAAGACCTGGATCAAAGAATCCATCGCCCTCCAGCTCAAGCTGGTGAAGGCCGCAGGCAAGCGTGAGCCGCTGAAGTGGACCCCGATGGTCGACTACGGCGACGACATCTTCGAGGCCGTTGAAAAGGCTGGCACGAAGCTGCTCGAAAAGGCCACCAAGATCGTGATCAAGGCCGAGCGCAACGCCGCAACCGACGAAGCCAACGCAGCTATCAAGGCAGCCGTTGCGCCGAAGTTTGAAGGCCGTGAGAAGGAGATCTCCGAGGCGTCACGTGCGCTGCAGAAGAAGATCATCCGCAAGCGCATCGTCACCAAGGGCGAACGCATCGATGGTCGCAAGCCAAAGGACCTGCGTCCTGTCACCGCCGAGGTCGGCGTCATCCCCGGCGCACACGGCACCGGCTTGTTCCAGCGTGGCGAGACCCAGGTGCTCAACGTGGCCACCCTCGGCATGCCGAAGATGAACCAGATGCTCGACACGCTCGAGCCGACGGACAAGAAGTACTTCATGCACCACTACAACATGCCCCCGTCAGCCAACGGCGAGACGGGTCGTGTGGGTTCGCCGAAGCGTCGCGAAATCGGCCACGGCAAGCTTGCCGAGCGTGCACTGCTTCCGGTCATTCCAAGCCAAGACGAGTTCAGCTACACGTTGCGTCTGGTGTCCGAGGTTCTTGCATCCAATGGTTCGACTTCCATGGGCTCTGTCTGCTCGTCGTCGTTGTCGCTGATGGATGCTGGCGTGCCGATCAAGGCACCTGTCGCAGGTATCGCAATGGGCTTGGTCTACGCCGAAGGCAAGTACACCACCCTCACCGACATCCTCGGTGCTGAGGATGCATTCGGCGACATGGACTTCAAGGTTGCAGGCACCGCCGAATTCGTCACCGCATTGCAGCTCGACACCAAGATCGACGGCATCCCAGCCGACGTGCTGGCTGCTGCACTACAGCAGGCCAAAGAAGCCCGTCTGGCCATCCTCAAGATCATGAACAAGGCCATCTCGGCAGCTCGTACCGAAGTGTCTGACTCGGCCCCGAAGATCATCAGCTTCGAGATCCCGATGGACAAGATCGGCGAGATCATCGGACCTAAGGGCAAGGTCATCAACGCCATCCAGCAAGAGACCGGCGCCGACATCTCGGTCGACGACGACGGCCAGGTCGGCACCGTTTCCATTGGTTCAACCGATGGTCGCGCGGTCGAAGAGGCCAAGCGTCGCATCGAGATGATCCTCGATCCTCCCAAGGTCGAACTGGGCGCGGTCTATCCGGGCCGCGTTGTGTCAACCACCAAGTTCGGTGCGTTCATCAACATCCTTCCTGGCCGCGACGGTCTGCTGCACATCTCCAAGGTGGGCAAGGGCCAGCGCGTCAACAACGTCGAAGATGTGCTGTCGCTTGGTCAGGAGATCGAGGTCCGTGTCGACGACATCGACGTCCAGGGCAAGGTCAGCCTGCAATGGGCAGACATGCCTCCCTCAGAAGCTGGCGCTGAACGTGGCCCCCGCGAAGACCGCGGCGACCGCAGTGACCGCGGCGACCGTGGGCCACGCAATGATCGTGGCGATCGTGGAGATCGTGGCCCTCGCAACGACCGTGATCGTGGTGGAGATCGTGGTGGAGACCGTGGTGGAGACCGTGGCGGAGACCGTGGCCGTGGTGGAAGCGACCGTGGGGACCGTGGTGACCGTGGTCCACGTCGTGACAACACTGACCGTGGCGAACGCAGTGCAGCGCCGGTTGCACGTCCGGGCGCCGTGTCGTTCGAGGATCAGTTCGAGAAGCAGATCACTGCGGAACTCGGCAACCTTGGCCCAGAGACCGAGGCACCTGCCGAAGACACTGGTTCAGGCGCACCACGCCGTCGCCGTCGTCGCTGATCATCACCTGAAGTGGGCTGAATGTCGCTGAATGGCGGCCTGTCCGGCTGACCCACCGTCCTGCGGTGTCAGCCGGATGAGCAACAACTGACTTCCACAACGCCGGGCGGGCAACCGTCCGGCTTTGTGCTCTCTGAGCCCCAACTGGGTCAGCTAAAGGCGGCGAAGACGTGTTCGAACGCCTTCATCTGCCCGCCGCTTGTTGCGGCCGGAACCAGGATGGGGGTGACGCCTGCGGCCATCCACCGCTCGGCACCGTCCCGCACCTGGGAGGCAGTGCCGGACAGGGTGACGTCGTCTAACCAGTGATCTGGCATGAGGTCGTTCAATTGCTCGGTCTGGCCGGCATCGAGCGCCGCTTCGATGGCGAGCATCTCTGCTTCGTAACCTGCTTGCTTCCAATAGTTGCGGTAGTTCGGAAGCCGTATGTATCCAGACAATGTGCGCCGGTGGACCGCTCTTGCCGCGTCGCGGTCCTCGTCGATCACTGTTGGCACCATGTTGCCAAGGAAGAACAAATCTGGTGTTGCAGAACGGGCCCGCCCTGCCTGCTGACCGATTACCGAACACGATGCGTTGGCCCACACTGCCCCTTGGGCGATGTCGATAGCAAGGTCGAGCATCTTGTCCCGCAGTGTTGCCAGCACGATTGGCGGCAACGGACCGGACCCGCGCTCGTTCTTCTGCATGCGCTCAACGTATGCGCGCGTATCAGCAAGGGGTTTGCCAGGTGTTGCACCGATCTGCTGATGCACCGGGCCGTGGCTCACACCGAGACCGAGGTGGAATCGACCACTGCTGAGTTCGTGCAGAAACGCTGCGTGGTTGCCAAGGTCCACAGCGTGGCGCATGTAGATCGGCTGGATCGACGTTCCGAACACGATTTCGTTGGTCGCCCCGGCGATGGCCTGGCACAGCGCCATGCAGTCGCCGTAGCTAGGGCACCAGATGCCGGAGAAGCCTCTCCGTTCGATTTCGGTGGCTAGTTCAACCGTGGTTGCCCGGCGTCCCGGGACGGCGATGAGCGATAGCGCAGGCATTTGAATCATGTGCGGACGGTAGTCCGATGACACGAGGTGAACGCAAACGGCTGGAGCTGATCGTTAACGTCAAGTCAAGAGTTTTCGCCTGGCTCATTTGATCAGTCACGTTCGGCGCGCGGCTGTGCTTGGCGCGGATAACGTCAATCCCTCATGTTCGAGCGGATTGCCACCACGGTTCTGCCAGACGGCGTCACCGTCGTCACTGAAGAAATGGAGGGTGTCCGTTCGGTCACCCTCGGCGTGTGGGTCGATGTCGGCTCCCGCGACGAACGCGACGGGTTCGCGGGTGCCTCGCATTTCCTCGAGCATTTGGCGTTCAAGGGCACTGATTCCATGAACGCGCGAGACATCGCGGAGCGCGTCGACGCAATGGGCGGCGACATGAACGCGTTCACCACCAAGGAGTACACGGCGTATCACCTCCGGTCCCTGGACGAGGACTCCCAAGAGGGCCTGGCGCTCATCTGCGACATCGTCAGTTCGCCAGCATTGCGTGCAGACGAAGTTGCTTCTGAGCAACGTGTCATTCTCGAAGAGATTGCTATGCGCGCCGATGAACCAGATGAGCTCTGCCACGAGTTGCTCTACGGGGCGCGTTTTCCCAACCATCCACTTGGTCGTGAGATTGCTGGCAGCGCACAGTCCGTCAGCGCAATGACCCCAGACATGATCCGGCAGTTCCACAGCTCCAACTACGGCCCGGATACCACCGTGGTTGCTGCTGCGGGGTCGATCCGCCACGACGATGTGGTGAAGCTGGTCGCCGACCATCTGCACCTTCCAACCGACAGTGGCCGGCTCGATCGGGTTGTCCCAAGCGCAACTCCGGGCAAGGTGGTTACCTGCCAAGACGACACAGAGCAGGTTCACGTCGCAATCGCGCTCAACGGGTATCGCCGTGGCCACGGGGACCGGTATGCGTGGGGGGTGGTTGACCACGTCCTTGGAGGCGGCCTGTCCAGCCGGCTGTTCCAAGAGATCCGTGAATCGCGCGGACTGGCCTACAGCGTGTACTCGTACCGCTCCACCTACGACGACGCAGGCTTCACTGGCATCTCGTTCGGTACGGCGCCCGAGCATCTCACCGAGGTACTCGACCTCGTCGAAGCCGAACTTCGCCGACTGCAGCAAGGTGGAGTGTTGGACTCAGAGTTGGTCCGCTGCAAGAAGTCGCTCCGAGGCGGCACCGCGATGGCGATGGAAGACACCGGGTCACGTATGACACGGCTTGGTCGTGGGCAACTCCTCATGGGCGAGGTGCTGTCGCTCGACGAGGTGTTGGCCCGAACCGAAGCTGTCACCTTGGCGGACTGTGGTCGTGTGATCGACCATGTCCTCAGCGGGCCGCGGTCCATTTCCGTGGTCGGTCCAGTGGAGTTCTCCGGTCATTCAATCGTCGGCTGACCAGCGAAGCACCTAGTCTTGCAGCCATGCGAGTCGGAGTCTTCGGAGCTGGTGGGCGCATGGGCGCCGAGGTATGCCGGGCGGTCGCTGCTGACCCTGCACTAGAGCTGGTCGCGGCGGTAGACCCGTTCCACGCCGGTACAGCGCTCAGTAAGTCCGCTGGCATCGTCGGGTCAACCGTGGTGATTGGCGCCTCGTGCGACGCGTTCAGCTCCGCAGGCGTGCAGGTGGCTATCGACTTTACGCATGCCGAAGCTGCGTATGGGAACCTGAAGTGGTGCGCTTCGAGCGGTGTGCACGCGGTTGTCGGAACCACTGGGTTCACGGCAGGTGAGATCGAGGAGTTCCGGGCCGCGTTCACGACGAGCAATTGCCTGATCGCTCCCAACTTCGCCATCGGTGCAGTGCTCATGATGCGTTTCGCCGAAATGGCCGCGCCGTTTTTCGAAACGGCAGAGATCATCGAGTTCCATCACGACAAGAAGATCGATGCGCCCAGCGGCACCGCAACTGCAACCGCGCAGCGCATGGCCGACCGCATGTCCGAGTCCCGTCGGCGTTGGGCCGATGACCCCACCCAGAAAGAGGTCTACGTGGGCGCTCGTGGCGGGTTAGGGCCGTCTGGTATCCGAGTCCACGCCGTTCGTATGCGCGGCATGGTGGCTCACCAAGAAGTCATTCTCGGTACAACCGGCCAAACGTTGGTGATCCGCCACGACACAACAGACCGCACCAGCTTCATGCCCGGCGTGGTGCTGGCAGCGAAGCGCATTGCACAGGTGCCAGGGCTGGTGTTCGGCCTGGATCCGTATCTGGATCTCTAAGTCCCACTAACCGGCTTTATACGTCGGTCTATTCATCTTTGCCGAGCGAAGCAGCATTCTTGACGTAGTCCTTGCCACCACGCATGAGGCTGAAAACGACAAAGACCACGGCGATCGCCGTGAAGATCTTCCAGTACTGCTTGTTGACGTCGATCAACCAGTCCACAGCTGGCTGGAGGGGCTTCGCCAAGAGACGAAGCAGTAGCACCACAACAATGGTGCCAAGCACGTCGAGAGTGAAGAACTTGCGGGGCTTCATCCTGGTTTGCCCGGCGAGGATGCACACGATGGGGCCGGCGAAAAAGGCCGACAACACGATGCCAACCTTGCCACCGCGGCTGTGGAAGAACCGCTCGGTCATTGCGATCAGTTTTCCGCCACCCTCCGGTCCTCCCATGAGGCGTTCGAACCAGCGCAGCGCGCCGTCGCCGAAGTGACGCCCGACCAGGAAGTAGAGCGGGTCAGACGCCAGTAGCCGCGCCACGCCGACGGTGAGGAACGGCGCTAGGTCGATTTTCGAGGACCCGGCGATGAAGTTGCGGTACCTCGGAGAAAGCGCGATGAGTTTGAGGTATTGCTCGTTCTTCAGCAGGCTGGACGTCAGCGCCGTGGTGGTGAACCCCAACACGTAGAGGCCGACGACACCAGCAATCAACAGCCAGGTCCAGGCCGGGCGTGGGTCGTGCGGCAGCAATGTTGGGTCGTTGGTGGACTCAACGGACGATTCGAGGGTGGTTTCAGGGCTGGGTTCTGTGGGTTCGGGCATCATCATCTCCGCAGCGCAGGGGCCGACATTACGCTAGGTACGGATGAACGCCCGACCCCGACAACGCGCTGCTCTTCAGCGCGTCGCCTCCACGTCGACCGTCGAATCGGGAGCTGCCTCCTTAGCCGCCGTTTCTGCGGTGCTTTTCGTGTTGGCCCTCATAGTCGGTTCCATTCTCGGCGCACGATTGCGGTCGAGTCAGGCGTCGAACGTGTCCCCCATGGACTTGGGGGCGCCGGTCGAACGAAGCACTACTTCGACGAGCGAAGCGCCTCGGTCCACCCTCGACCTGCCGACGACGATCGACACAACCCTGCCATCAGAAACCACTGTCCCGCCCGAAACCGACCCACCCGTGACCGAGCCGCCGGCGCCAGACATCTCGTTGGCATTGGGAACCGGTGGAGCGATGCTCCGGTCGGCGAGCGAGTCCAGATTGGTGGACTCATCGCTCGGGTGCGACGGCTTCACACAGTCCGCAACGCCGGGGAGCGCCCGTAGCTGCGAGCAGATCACGGTTGGCGACTCACCGCTCACCTGGCTCGACAATGCAACCACCGACCAGTTCGAGTTGCTCATCCGAGACGCAGCGGTCGATACCGGTGATCAGTGGCGTGTGGTGTTGGTCGCAGCCGCCGATGCAGGTAACCCGCCTGCGAAGGCTGATGTCACCGGCGATGGACGGCCCGACCTGGTGTTCTCCAGGCGTTCCGGCAACGGAGATCTGCAGCTCGACGTGGTCGATGTCACCACCGACACCGCTCAGGTTGTGTTGCACCTGGCCCTGCCCAACGGCCGCGCACGTGAATCCGGTGGCAAGTTGGTGGTCTGGTTCGGCTTCGGAACCGAAGGCAAACTTGCTCAGACCACGCTCGACGGTTCAGGTGGGTCGTTCAAAAGCGAGCCACTCGAAGTGGTCAACGAATCCGCCGTCGGCAACTCCCAGTTCTAGCCAGCCTTCCATGGGCAACTGGCCTGGTTAGGGGCTGGCAATGAGGCCGGAGCACGGGCTGTACGGTTGATTGGTGGCCAGATTCGACGTGCAGCCAGGAGACCGGCAGCACTGCACCGGATGCGGCCAAAGCCTGCTGTTCGACCGGTTTGGGTATGTATCTGATGCCGCGTTGGCGGCCTGCGAGGGTGCATGTGATTGGCAACTTGTCGAACAGCACGGGGTTGTTGTTGCCCTGCCGGTGATCGCAGAGGCCGTCGGGCCGGATTAGCTGCCGCTCACCCGAGTCGGCCGAAGACCTACCGGTCGAAAGCCGGAATCGTCTAGGGCAGGTGTCAGGCACCCTGTAACCTGTCATGAACCGCAGTTTCCGCGTTTTCCGCGCCTCGTCGTAGGTGCAAGGAGCTCCTCTCATGGCCCGTTTCGGTGAAGTTCTCACTGCCATGGTCACCCCGTTCACCCCGAACGGCGACCTCGACCTCGACGGTGCGGTGAAGCTGGCCAAGTGGCTTGTTACCCAAGGTAACGACGGCCTCGTCGTCGCTGGTACCACTGGCGAAGCAAGTACCCTCACCGACGACGAGCAGTTCGCTTTGGTCGAAGCGGTGGCCGCAGCAGTCACTGTCCCTGTGATTGCAGGTGCGGGGTCAAACGACACCCGCCACGCCATTGCGCTCACGGCCCGCATGAAGTCGCTCGGCGCAGCCGGGGTCCTCAGCGTCACGCCGTATTACAACCGTCCGGGCCAAAGTGGTATCGAAGCCCACTTCCGCGCGGTCTGCGAGGCGACCGACCTGCCTGTGGTCATCTACGACATCCCTGTTCGCACCGGCCGCAAGATTGCTCCCGAGGTGTTGCTGCGCATGGCCAGGGAAGTGCCGAACGTCGTCGCTGTGAAAGACGCCGCTGGCGACTACCCCGGCACCGCCCGCCTGATGTCGCAGGCACCCAACGGCTTCGAGCTGTACTCGGGCGACGACTCAATGACGCTCGCGTTCCTCACGCTCGGCGGCGTCGGCGTGATCGGTGTGGCCACCCACTGGTGCGCTGCGGAGCACAAGGAAATGATCACGTCGTTCAAGAAGGGCGACATCGACCGGGCCCGTCAGCTCAATGCCCGCCTCGTCGAAAGCTTCGATTTCGAGACCGGCGACGCGAACCCGAACCCGATCCCGTCCAAGGCAATGCTTCGCACGCTCGGCTTGCCTGCCGGGCAGTGCCGCCTGCCTATGGGCGATGCCCCCGACGGCCTTGAAGCACGGGCCGTGGCTGTTATGGCCACCCTGCAGGCGCATCGCTGAGCGCCGCCGAGATGACTGCTGCCGGTACTCACGCCCACACGAAAAGCCACACAGCGCCAACCAGCCACCCGCGTACCTTGGCTTCTTCGGAAGTTCGGGTGGTGTTTCTTGGCGGTCTCGGCGAGATCGGCCGTAACTGCTGTTGCATCGAACAGAACGGGCGCATCGTCATCATCGACGTCGGCCTGATGTTCCCCGATTCCGACATGCCCGGAATCGACCTCGTTCTTCCAGATTTCTCCTACCTGCGTGAAAACGCAGACCGGGTCGATGGGCTGCTGCTCACGCATGGTCACGAAGACCACGTTGGTGGGCTGTCGTTCATGCTCCGTGAAGTAGACATCCCGAAGCTTCATGTATTTGGAAGCGCGCTTACGTTGGCCTTCTCACGTGGTCGTGTCGAAGAAGCCGGGTTGGTGGACCGTGTGGAGTTCCATCCGGTCACCGATGGGCAGCGCATTCCCGTGGGTCCATTCGACGCCGAGTTCATTCCGGTCGCGCACTCCACCCCTCACAGTCACGGCATTGCGCTGCACACCGGCCAGGGCGTGATCTATCACTCGGGTGACTTCAAGCTGGACCTCACCCCTATCGACGGTCGCACAACCGACCTCGCCCGCATCGGCGAGCTGTCCAAGGCACCGGGCGGTATCCGCCTGTTGCTGGCGGACTCGACCAACGCCGAGACCGAGGGCTTCACAGACTCGGAACGTACTGTGGGTAAGACCCTGCTCGAACTGTTCCGGGCGGCCGAAAACAAGCGGCTGGTGGTCGCCTGTTTCGCGTCGCACATCCACCGCATCCAGCAGATCATCGACGCTGCCGTTGCGTGCGGGCGTGAGGTCACCACACTCGGGCGCAGCATGCGACGCAACATCAACATCGCGCGCGAGATGGGCATCATCAACGTTGCCGAAGGCTCGTTGTTCGAGATTGAAGAGCTTTCCAAAAAGGACCCCAGCAAGGTGTGCGTCATTTCGACGGGTTCACAGGGCGAGCCGATGTCGGCCCTTGCGCTGATGGCTGCCAACGAAAACCGCTGGGTTCGCATCTCTGAAGCCGATACGGTGGTGCTCAGCTCGCACGCCATTCCGGGCAACGAGACCAACGTCGGCCGCATTATCGACGGCCTCACTCGGCTGGGGGCAGACGTGGTTCACTCGGGTCTGGCGAAGGTGCACGTATCGGGGCACGCCCGCCGCGGCGAATTGAAGACGTTGCATTCCGTGGCGCGGCCCAAGTACTTCATCCCGGTCCATGGCGAGTTCCGCCACATGACTCACCATGCGCGTTTAGCGATGGAGATGGGAATGAACCCGAACGACATCCTCATCTGCGAGGACGGCGATTCTGTTGTGCTCAGCGATGCTGGAATCGATTTCGGCGAAGAGGTTCCGGCCGGTTATCTGTATGTCGACGGTATCGTCGGCGATGTCGGCCGAGCGGTGCTGCGTGATCGTCGCAAGCTGTCCGAGGAAGGTGTCGTGGTAGTCATTGCCACTATTGCACCGCAGACGCTCGAATTGGTCAGCGGTCCAGAGATCGTCACGCGCGGCTGGGTCTATGCACCCGAGGCCGAAACCCTGCTGGGCGAGGCAACCGAGACAGTGCGCAAGGTTATGGTCGAAGCGCTCACCAGCGGCGTGCAGGATATGGAGCAGCTTCGTCAGGTAATGCGCCGCACAACGGGCAAGTTCGTAAGCGAACGTACGAAACGTAAGCCGATGATCGTTCCCGTTCTGCTCGAGGTGTGAGCAAGCCGATTCCTCGGGCAGGGAAACCTGTCCGCCTCGATCGGCTCCTCGCCAACTGCGGTGAAGGCAGCCGTTCGCATGTCGACGTGCTCATTCGCCGCGGGCAGGTCAGTGTCGCTGAGGTCATGCAACGAGACCCTGCGCTCAAGGTTGCTCCCGATCAGTTCGAAGTGGTCACCTTGGACGGCAAAAAGCTGGATCGGCCCCATGGAGTGACCATCGTGTTGAATAAGCCGGTCGGGTATTCGTGCTCGCACGACGAACGCGAAACGCCGCTCGTCGACGAGCTATTGCCAGATTCTTGGGCGGGCCGAACGCCACGTCCAGAGTGGGCTGGGCGCTTGGACCGAGACACCAGCGGACTGCTGCTCATCAGCGACGACCATCAGTTGGTGCACAGGCTCACGTCGCCGAAACATCACGTCGACAAGGTGTATGAGGTCACGCTCGCCGCTGCGCTGCCCGACCCTGCTTCTGCGGTTGCAGCGTTCGCGTCCGGCACGTTGATGCTGGAGGCTGACGACCGCCCATGTCGCCCGGCTGAACTGACGCTCGATGACAATGACCCGTTGCGGGTGACGGTCGTTCTGCGCGAAGGCCGATTCCATCAGGTTCGCCGCATGATTCTCGCAGTCGGCGGCCGCGTCGACACGTTGCACCGCAGTGCATTTGGCCCTTGGTCCTGGGAAACGGTCGGGGAGCTGAGCCCCGGATCCTGGGTCGACGTGACAGTCCCGACCTGACCATGAGCCAGCAGACAGATATCCTCCGACGAGACCGATGGAGGATTTTGTGAACGCCCCGGATGTGCTTGTCGTCGGTCGCATGAGCGTCGACCTCTACCCTGACGCCGTCGGTCGTCCCCTGGCCGACGCGTCCGTGTTCCGTTCCGCTATCGGGGGCACGTCAGCGAACGTCGCCGTTGCTGCATCACGGCTTGGTCTGCGGGCCGCTCTCATTACCAAGGTGGGCAACGATCCTCTCGGACGTTATGCGCGCGCAGCGCTCGAGCGTTACGGGGTCGATGCCAGCCGGGTCACCACCCACCCAACACTGGCGACGCCAGTGGTGTTCATCGAGCTCGATCCGCCGACCGAACCGTCGATCTGGTTCTACCGAAAGCCGTCAGCCCCTGACGAGTTCCTGACCGTCGACGACGTCGACCTCGACCTCGTTCGCACGGTCCCGGTGCTGTGGGTTCCCGGTGGGGCGATGGCGTTCGAACCGTCGGCGTCGACGATGACTGCGATGCTTCGTGAACGAGATCATCGATCGCATACGGTCCTCGACATCGACTACCGCCCGATGTTCTGGCCTTCCTCAGAGGCGGCCGGCGCTGCGGTGCGACCGCTGCTCGACCACGTCACGGTTGCTGTTGGCAATCGCGAGGAGTGCGCCGTCACGGTTGGAACAGCAGATCCCGAGGAAGCGGCGAAGCGGATGCTCGACCATGGCGTCGCACTCGCGATCGTGAAGATGGGACCAGACGGTGTGCTCGCGGTCGCAGCAGACGGTACGTCGGTCGTTGTTCCCCCGACCCCGGTCGAGGTGGTGTGTGGACTCGGGGCCGGCGACGCGTTCGGCGGCAGCCTGATTGACGGGCTTCTGCGCGATGCCACGTCTGGTCAGCCGCTTCAAGAGGTACTGCGGAGGGCCAACGCTGCAGGTGCGATCGTCGCGTCTCGGCTGCTGTGCAGCGACGACATGCCGACGAGTGCAGAGATCGACATGATGCTCGCAACCGGGGTTCCGCCAAAACGCGTCGAGAGAGCCTTCCCATGAAGCCCCTGAACCCCCTGAACCCCCTGAACGCATCGACCCCGTCTCCGGTCAGCATCACGCCGCTGAGCGCCGGATGGAAGTACCTCTCGTTCGCCGTTCATAAGCCGACGTCGCCGATTGAGGTCGGCCAGGTCGATCAGGAAATCGCGATTGTTCCGCTGCGCGGGTCGGTGACCGCCACGGTCGAGGGTCGTGACGTCGAGCTCACGCGCACGTCGGTGTTCGACCAGATGCCCCACGTCCTGTACGCGCCGCCGGGAGCAACGGTCACGATCAAAGGGACCGGGGAGTGCGCCGTTGGGTCAGCACCGGCCGAGGGTCGCTACGACGTCAGGGTTTTCGCCCCGAGCGAGATGCGCACCGAGATCCGCGGCGGCGGCGCGGCGCGGCGCCAGGTGGTGCACCTGCTGAACACGCCGATGCCGGCGGAGCGGCTGATCATGTTCGAGGTGTACGTTCCACGCGGTTCCTGGTCGGGCTGGCCGCCCCATTGCCACGACGGATACGGAGGTTCGCCCTATCTGGAGGAAACCTATTACTTCCGTACCGAGCCGGCCAACGGGTTCTGTCTGCATCGCAACTGGCGTGAAGACGAGCTCTTCGATGAGACGTTCGTGGCTCACGACGGGGGCCTGGTCACTGTTCCCAAGGGGTTTCACTGCAGCGTCGGCTCTCCCGGCTCGCACATGTATTTCCTGAATTACCTCGCTGGTGAACTGCTCGACGAGGCGCGTTCGACCCCTCCTTGTTTTCATGCCGACTACACATGGATCGAGAACGACTGGGAAGCGAACGGATGGACCCTGCCGAAGGTGACTCCGTGAGTCAGTGGTCCGTCAGTCCCGTTCGAATCGGACGGAATCGGATGGAATCGATGAAGGCGTGGGTCCGGTGATCGACCGGTCCTCGCTGGCATCGATGGTCGACAGCTCGGGTCGATTCGCAATCCTCGCGCTCGACCATCGTGATTCGCTGCGTGCTGAGTTCGACGCCGAGCATCCTGATCGCGTGTTGGTCGACGATCTCGTCAGGTTCAAGCTCGACGTCGTGGGCGCCTTCGGGGCTCGGCCGTCAGCGGTGATGCTTGATCCCGAGACGTCAATCGATCAGGTCCTCCGGGCAGGCCTGCTCCCAGCCGGTGTGGGGTCATTGTGCGCACTCGAGGCGCAGGGCTATCTCGGCACCGAAGCCGTCACCAACCAATTGCTGGACGGTTGGGATCCGGCGCGCGCTCAGGCGGTCGGGGCCAGTGCAGCGAAGTTGCTCGTGCTCTATCGTCCAGATCGTGGTCTCGTGACCGATGCGCAGGACCGACTCGTCCGCACCGTGATCGACGACTGTGCTGCGGTTGGTCTGCCTGTGTTTGTAGAGCCGGTGCCATACGAGTTGGCCGGCGTCGATGACCGGGAGCGAACCATTCTTGGTTCAGCCGAACGGCTGGGTGCCTTTGGGCCCGACGTGCTCAAGATGCCGTTCCCGTCAGACCACGTTCATCCCCAACGGTGGGAGTCCGCTTGTCGGCGGATCTCGGAGGTCTCCGATGTTCCATGGGCAGTCCTGTCGTGGGGTGCCCCATTCGAGACCTTCCTTCGCCAAACGGAGGTGGCATGTGCGAACGGGTGCTCGGGATTCATGGCCGGCCGTGCGATTTGGGGTGAATCGATCCATGCCGCAGATCGTTCGGCTCACCTTCGAGAGGTAGCGATTCCCCGGTTCGATGCGCTCGTAGCGGCGAGCGCGAACGCGACCCCGGTCCTCTGACCCTGCCCCTTCCAAGATGGGTGAGCGGTGCGTGTGCGAGACCTCGGTGCGACGACTGTCTCATCCGTGCCCGGCACGTAACTGCGTGCCCGGGTGTTGACTCGGAGTATGGACATTGCAGTGAAGGTCGGACCGGTTGCGGAAGGGATTGCCGAGCGGCCACCGTTCGGGCCGATCAAACGGCTGACAGCGGCCCAACTTGTCGAAGCTCAGCACGAAACGTTGGCTACACCTCGGCGCAAGGCGTGGGCTCCCGCGAAGATGCTCTTCGCGACGATGGACCTTGTCTACGGCAAGGCCCGAACGCTTGAGAAGTTCCGAGTGCTCGAACTGGTGGCGCGGGTGCCGTATCAGGCGTGGGAGAACGTCGCATATGTGGCGCTCACCCACACTGCGCGCCGCCCTGGGTTTGCCCGTCGAGTTTTCGACACAGTGCGCATCAGCCGCTGGGAGCAGGACAACGAACAATGGCATCTGCTGATCATCGAAGAATTGACCGCAGAGTCGTCAAAGCTGGGCTGGGTGCGCCGGCAGGTCATTCCGCAGCTCCTGGCCCTCGTCTATTACTGGTTGAGCTGGCTGCTGTATGTCGTGCGGCCGAGCTGGTCGTATCGCCTGAATGCAGACTTCGAGGATCATGCCGAGCACGAATACGCGTTGCTCGTGCAAGAGAATCCGCAATGGGAGCACACGGCGTTCGACAGCGCGTTCGTCGACGAGTTCGGAACGTATGGGTGCCTCGCCGAGCTGTTCCGCCAGATCGGTTACGACGAACGGCTGCACAAGGAACAGAGCCTGGCCCAGCTCGGTGGTGGCCGATTTAGCCTCTGACACGTCGAGCCGCCGGTTGAAAGTTCGGCCGGGCGTCGGCCGAGTGGTGAACGGAGGAATCGGAGTTGAACCCGAGGTGTGCAACTCATCGGACCCGGTTCACGGTCAGTGGTGACGGTGGCCGGGCGGCGCAGACTAGGTTTTCCGACATGGCGTCGCGTCCTTCCCCGCGCGGTGGTGCTAGCTCACGTTCGCGTGGCGGTAGCTCTAGCCGTCGAAACGGTCGCGGTTCTTCGCGCCGCAACTCCGGCCGTGGCCGCTCTGGCTCTCGTGCCGGCGGCGTTTTTCGGGACTTCTTGTCCGCCCACCTGGGCCGGCAGGCCGACGACGTGTGGGGCCTGTTTCTTGTCGTCATGGGCCTGCTGTGCGGACTTGGCATCTGGTTCGATCTCACGGGGCCGTTCGGCCGGTTGGTCCGGTCTGGCACCGGGGCACTGGTCGGAGCTGCTCGGGTGGGTCTGCCGATTGCGCTGATCGCCGTTGGCTGGGTGCTGATCCGCGGCGCCGGGTACCGCGAACCGGTTCGCCACGCAATTGGCTGGGCGTTCGTCGGCGTGGCCGCGTGCGGCGTGCTGCACGTATCAGCCGGCGCACCGGCATTGTCTGAAGGCAGGGCAGCACTTCGCCCGGCAGGCGGATACTTGGGTGCGCTGGTCGGTGGTCCGCTCTACGCCGGAGCAGGCAAATGGGGCGCAGCCATCGTGCTTGGCACAGTGATGTTTCTCGGTGCGCTGATCATCATGCGGATCCGGGTGCGTGATTTCGTGAACCAGTCTGCCGAGAGCGCGAAGCCAGTTGGGGCGCTTGCCCGCCGCGGCATCTCTTCGTTGTTCACGCTCGGCCCAGACGACACCGAAGTCTTCGACGCCGAGGAGATCGACGACGTAGAACCACAGGGGCGAGGTCGCCAGCCGGTGCGCCTTGGCGTGTCGCGCGAATCGCTGTGGGCACGCGAGGGTTCACTCGAATCCGGCGACGATGACCACCGCAGCGGTTCCGTCGGAGTGCTCTCTCGGCCCATCGACGACGACGGTGAAGGCCCCGTTCGGTCCACAATCGACTTGACCGAAGAGACGCGGGCCAAGGCTCGGCCCGCTGTTCGCTTCGGCTTGCCTTTCGGACGCAATGGCGGGGCCGGTAACGGATCCGACGACAGTGTTGGGGGCGACGACGCCGAGCTTGACTTTTCTGATTCCGCCGCGGAGTTCTATTCCGACGACCACGACTCTGACGACGAGGTCAGTTCGCTTGTCGATGAGGCCGGTCAATCGGTCTTCGACGGCAGCAGCCACTTCGCTTTGCCAAGCGATCAGCTCGACCCTACCGACCCGGTCGGCGCTGCGCCGAAGCCTCGCAAGGCCCGCATTTCCCGTGCTCCCCAGTGGAAGGAGGCGCAACCCGCCGCTTCTGCTGCCCAGTTGCCTGGCATCGATCGTGCACCCGAAGAGCCGCTCTGGAAGCTCCCTTCGCCGACCTTGTTGAAAAAGGGCAAGAAAGTCGAAGTCGATAAGCGCGCTGTTGAATCGATGGGCCGTGTGCTCGAAGAGGCACTCGCGTCGCACGGTGTCGAGACCCGCCTGGTCGGCATGACTGTTGGCCCTACTGTCACGCGCTACGAACTGGAACTCGGCCCAGGCGTGAAAGTTGCCAAGGTCACCGCGCTGCACAAGGACATCGCGTACGCGATGGCAACCGCCGACGTTCGGATCCTCGCTCCGATCCCCGGTAAGTCAGCGATCGGCGTTGAAGTACCGAACCGTCAGCGGCAACTCGTGGCCGTGGCCGATGTGCTGTTCAGCGAAGAAGCGCAGCGAATGGATGCGCCCCTTGGCGTCGCAATCGGGCGAGATATCGACGGCAAATCTGTCATGGTCGACCTGGCAAAGATGCCCCACGTGTTGGTGGCCGGCACAACGGGCTCGGGCAAGTCGAGCTGCATCAACTCGTTGCTCACGTCCATCCTGATGCGTTCCAACCCTGATCAGGTCCGCATGATCCTGATCGACCCCAAGATGGTGGAGCTCAGCCAGTACAACGGGCTGCCACACCTCCTCACTCAGGTTGTGACCAACCCGAAGAAGGCCGCCAACGCGCTGGCGTGGGCCGTCGAAGAAATGGAGCGCCGCTACGAGTTGCTCGCGCAGCTTCGCTTCCGTGACATCAGCGGCTACAACTCGGCTGTCGACAAGGGCGATCTGGAAGATCCGTACAAAGACGATCCAGCCCATGGGCTCGGCATGCCGCCAGCACCGAAGTACCAGAAGCTCTCGGCCATCCTTGTGGTTATCGACGAGTTGGCAGACCTGATGATGGTCGCAGGCAAAGACGTCGAGGATTCCATTGTCCGCATCGCGCAGAAGGCGCGGGCCGTCGGTATCCACTTGGTGATCGCCACCCAGCGTCCGTCGGTCAACGTCATCACCGGTCTCATTAAAGCCAACGTGCCAAGCCGGTTTGCGTTCGCGGTGTCGTCACTCACCGACTCGCGGGTCATCCTCGATCAGCCGGGTGCCGAGCGGCTGATTGGTCAGGGCGACATGCTCATGGTCACGGTGTCGTCCAACGTGCCGGCCCGTGTGCAGGGCAACTTCGTTTCAGAAGAAGAGATCCGCAAGGTGGTCAATTTCTGGACCCGTCAGACCCCCGTGCGGTCGGGTACCTCGGCCTTGCGGGAGTCTGGCCTCGACGACCCGGCGAACGACCGCAGTGTCAAGGAATACGAGACCGGGTTCGTCGGCTTCTCTGATATTCCAACCGACGAAGCCGACATGCCTCGCGGTGGTGTTCCAGCCTTCCAGTCGCCAGGGCAGGCGCTCACCCAGGGTTACGGTGCGCCGAGTGTTGTGGCCGGTCCAGGAGCGTCATCCATCGGGGCCACGGCACCGATGTTCGGCGCAACCGACGAACTGATGCCTAACCGGCCGGCGGAACCAGAAGACGATGGTGATTCCGACGAGTTGTTCGACGCAGCGATGGACTTGGTGGTGCGGGCTCAGCTGGGCTCCACCTCGATGCTGCAGCGCAAACTTCGTGTCGGCTTTTCCCGGGCCGGTCGTCTGATGGACCTGTTGGAACGCAAGGGTGTTGTGGGGCCCTCCACGGGGTCCAAGGCCCGAGACGTCATGATGACCGTCGAGGAGCTCAATCAGCTACAGGCCCGCAAGGGCCGTCGCACAGAGTTGTAAGCGCGCATGAATTCTGACGCTGCATCGGCCTCAACTGTTGTGGCGCGTCATGCACGTGTGCCGGGTTCGTCCGCCAACCTGGGCCCTGGGTTCGACACACTGGCGCTGGCCGTGCAGCGCTACACCGAGGTGACGGTGAGGCCCGCTGAGTCGTTCTCCATCACCGCTGTTGGGCAGGGTTCGCATTTCCCTGCGGGGCCGGACCATTTTGCGGCCAAGATCGCAGCCGGCATCATTGGCCACTCCCGCTTCTCGATGCACGTCGCCTCGGAAGTTCCGATGACTCGGGGTCTGGGATCGTCGGCGGCTATGTCGGTCGCTGCCGCTGCCGCCGCTGGGCATCCCGATCCGTTCAGTTTTGCCGCACGGCTTGAGGGCCATGCCGACAACGCCGCCGCTGCTGTGCTGGGCGGATTCGTGACAGGAGCAATTGTGGATGGGGAGGGGATTGCCAGACGGTTGCCGCTCGATCCGGAGCTGCGCTTCGTGATCATCATTCCCGAACGCCATCTGCGCACGTCGGCTGCGCGCAAGGTGCTTCCTGCCACCGTTGCGTTGGAGGACGCGGTTTTTCAGCTCGGACGTATGGGGATGCTGATCGCTGGCATGGCCGACCATCGGTTGCTGGTTCCAACAGCTGCGCACGACCGCATCCATCAGGGCCAGCGCGGTCGATTGTTTCCCGAAGCCTCGCATCTGCTTGGTGCCATGGTCAGGGCCGGCGCGCTTGCCAGTTGCTGGTCCGGCGCCGGCCCGATCCTGCTGGGCATCTGCACCGAGCGGTCAGTGTCTCGAGTGCTGGCGGCGGCCACCACAGCGATGCGTGAACTCGGCGTAAAGGGCACCGCGGAGCAGATCGAGCCAGACCTCCACGGTCTCGTCGTCACGTTGCTCTAACGCTCGCGTTTGCCGAGTTGCGCGTATGTGGGGTGTTGACGGGCAGGAGTTTGGGGTTGGCTGGCGGGTATGGTGCCGACATGGGACTGCCGAACGGTGTGCATCACCTCGCGTTGATGACCGGTGACATCAAGGCGCAGATCGAGTACTTCACCGACGTGCTGGGCGCCGAGCTGAAGGCGCTGTATTGGATGCACGGTGTGCCGGGCGCGTGGCATGGGTTCCTGAAGCTCAATGACCACTCGTACATCGCGTTTGTCCAGACGCCCGATGTGGCGGGTATTCAACCGGTGGTCGGTGTGAGCCATGCAGCGACGCCGGGGACTCCCAGCGCTGGCGGCACCATGCAGCATGTGGCCTTCAACGTCAAGAACATGGACGAGCTGCTTGCCATGCGAGATCGCATCCGCAACCGGGGTATCAACATCTACGGACCCATCGACCACGGGATGTGCCACAGCATCTACTTCGCAGGCCTTGAAGGGCTGAACCTCGAGCTGTCCTTCTCCGAGGTTGGCATCGACGAACGTGCGTGGATCGACCCAGAAGTGGTTGCCTTGGCGGGCATTACCGAGGACGAGCTCGCGCGTTACGTCTCGCCGTCAGCCTTTGCATCTCAACGTGGGGGAGTGGCGCAGCCGCCCATCGACCCGTCGAAGCCACACACCGCGTACAGCAAGCGCACATACGAATTTCTTATGACTTCACCTGACGATGTGGTGGCCAAAGCGCTCTCGGTGCCAGAACCGCCGGTCAAGGTGCCGGAGAGCTCAGATCGCTGAACGAAGCGAACTGTGGGTCTGCCAGCGCTCCGTCCGGGCGCCACAGCACTTCGGCCTGGCGCTCGCCCGCTGCCCACAGTGCAGCATCCTCCGGAGGAAGGGGGCGCGAGAACAGAAAACCCTGGTACAGCTGTACGCCAAGTGCCTTCAGCGCTTGCCATTGGTTGTCTTGCTCCACACCCTCGGCCACGATGGTGATGTTGCGCTTGCGGGCGAACCCGAGGATGGCATCAACTACATCGGCATCGCCACCAATGCCAGCAATCGCAATGTCATCGACGATCGACTTGTCCAGTTTCAGCTCTGCCACGTCGCCTAGCTCGCGAAGCATCGTCAGTGAACTGTTGCCGAATCCGAAGTCGTCCAGGCTGAAACGAACACCCATAGATCGCAGCGAGTGCAGTGTTGGAGTGCCGCTGGCGATCTTGTCCAGCGCCGTTTCTTCCGAGACTTCGAGCATGATCCAAGACGGATCTACACCGTGGTGCGTGAGCAACGACGAGACCACGTCGGGGAAACCCATGTCCATCAACTGCTGCTCCACGCAGTTCACGTGCACGGTGAGGGGCGTCATGCCACGGGAGATGCGCTGGGTGTTCCATGTCGCGACATAGGGGCAGACGGACGCAAGCACCGACGTGCTCACCTCGCCAAGCAAACCTGCGATCTGAGCGGCCGGCAGAAACGCGCCGGGGCTCATCAGCGTGCCGTCCGAGCGCCGCCAGCGGATGAGCGCCTCGAAGGAATGAAGGTGACCGTCTTCGTCCACGATCGGTTGGAAGTACGGGACGAACTCGCCGGTAGCCAACGCATTACGAATGCCGATTTCAAGGTCCAGCTGACCCGACCCGGCACGGCGCAACTCATCGTCGGCGACGGCCACACGGGAACCACCGCCACGTTTGGCCGCGTACATAGCAATGTCTGCGTCGCTGACCAGCGAGGTTGTGTCTGCCCCGCTACCGACCGCAAGGCCGATGCTGGCACCGATGACGACGGTGTCTCCTCCGAGCGGAAACGGCGTTCTGAGCTGACCGAGTATGGCGTCGGCAAACGTCACCGCCCCGGCAGCAATCTCATTCTCAGGCCCGACGAGAACAACGACGAACTCATCTCCTCCGAAACGTGCGATGCAACGTACGAAGGGGTTCGCATCGCCCAGCGATCGGAAGCGATCGGCTACAGCTTGCAGGAGCAGGTCTCCGCTCGCATGGCCGCGAGAGTCGTTGACGTTCTTGAACCGATCGAGGTCAGCAAGCAAGACAGCCACACCATCGTCGGCTGACGCTTCTGTGAGCGCATCGAGAATTCCGACTCGGTTGGCAAGGCCGGTCAGCGAATCGACCCGAGCCTGTTTCCGCGCGTGCGTCACCATGGCAGTGAGAGCTGCAACGTTGCGGCGATGCCGACGCATGCCGAGACCAGTGGCTATCAACAGCGTCGACCCTCCGAGCACCAACCCGTTACGGACCGGGTGGGTGTCCTGTGGGGTTCGAAAGCGCCAAGGACCGAGCACCGCGACGTCGAGAGTGAGCGGGCCAAGCGATGCCGAGAATTGCTCTGTACGCGTACGTCTTGACGTCTCTTCGATGCCGAGACCGCCGATGGTCTTCTTCGCATTCAGATCGCCGATCTCGACGATTCGGGCCAGCCCATTCTCTGCGTCGTCGACCGGCACGATCGTCGCAATGATCCACCCTCGCCCCGGAACGGGGATCGCAGCTGCGATGATGGTGCGTCCCGTCGCCTGTTCTGCGCTGACGTCACGAGCAGCAGATTCGAACGCAGGGTCTTGCACCTCCTGCGACCTGATCTCGCCTTGAGGTGTGGCCTGAGTGGCCTGAGGTGTGGCCTGAGAAGCCTGGTCGGGCTCGACGAACGACGCGCCATTGTCGATCAGCGCATCGTTGATCGGCGACTCTGAAGAATCAGGTAACGGGGACGACTCGGTCGTGTTGGCCGGTGCCGCTTCGGGGGCCAATTCGGCGTTGGCCTCGACAGGGGTTGGGGGGATGATGCCGGCGCGGATCATGGTGGCGGCCGGCGCCCAGACGAGGCGAGTCTCCTCGGTTGCCGGGGGCCTGCCAGCAATGCCGATGTCGGAAAGGAACTGCTCGGTGGCTGGGCCGACCTGCATGTTTTGGGAACCGCTGGAAGAGAAGCTGCGCACGAGCAGCAACGATTCAGCTTCGGTGGACGCTTCGACGGTGGTCGTGTCGCCCTCCATCATTGCCTGCATCCCGCCCCCCGTCATTGCTTGCTCGCTGAGATATTCGACATACGCAATGTCGTTGAACAAGGATCCTTGCTGCCAGGAATCGCCGCCCAGAACAGTTTGAAATGCTTCGTTCTGTGCACCGTTGGCTGATCCGAGTGCTAGTTGTTCAAGCTGTCGGAACTGGGCCGTGGCCGAGTCAATGACCGGCGACGCTGCCTGTTTCGAGGCGACGCCGAACCGTTCCTGTGCCTGGCGATCCAGCAGCACGTCAGGAACAAGGACAGCGGCCAGGGTGACCGCTCCTCCGAGCAACAGCACGATGGTGCTGCGCAGCAACGCGCTTGGTTGTCGAGTTGAGAAAGACTCTTCCGGCTGCTGGTTCACCACAGAGGGGGGTATCGGCAACATGAGGGGTGGGTCTTAAGCAGGCCAGCCCGGAGCGCTCTCAACTGAACCTCAGCCTGGAATGGAGTGCGAGAATTTCTCCGTCAGAAGGCGGTACAGTAACGAAGTAGCAAGTAGCAACGTTGCTACAGGAGCAGATATGGCAATCACTACCCTCACCAGTCGAGAGTTCAACCAAGATCTTGCAAGAGCTAAACGAGCTGCCGCTTCCGGACCGGTCTTCGTGACGGATCGAGGCCGACCCTCGTACGTTCTCATTGCCTACGAGGAGTGGGCGCTGATTGCCGGGCAAGGTAAATCCATTGCCGATGCTTTGTATGGGTCGCGCGACGCAGCAGCCGTCGAGTTCGATGTAGTGCCCGACCGCTCAGTGCCGGTCGCAGCCGAGTTCGACTGATGGACGATTGATGTTTCTGCTCGACACCAACATCGTCTCTGAACTTCGCAAACTTCCTGCGGGCCGAGCCAACGTCGGTGTCACAACGTGGGCGAAGTCGGTTTCGTCGGCCGCAATGTTCCTCTCGGCGGTATCGCTTCACGAGCTGGAACTCGGCGTCTGCCTGGCCGAGCGGTCCGATCCGGCGAAGGGGAAGATCCTCCGATCCTGGCTCGTTGATACGGTCATGACTGCCTTTCACAGCCGGATACTGCCCGTCGACGAGTTGGTAGCACTGCAATCCGCAGCGTTTCATGTTCCAAACCCTGCCCCGTACCGAGACGCGTTCATTGGGGGAACCGCGCTGGTCCACGCCATGACCGTCGTTACGAGAAATGCGAATGACTTTGAGCGATTCAAGGGCGTTGAAGTGCTGAATCCCTGGGCCTAATGGTCCGTGCGCTCGTCGCCAGGTCAGGCGCTCTTCTGTTCGCGTTTCTGTCGCAGTCTTAGCCGCGCATCGGCGCGCCTGCAACGGGCCAGGGGACCGATACCAGGCGACCCGTCCCGCTCAGGGTGATGTAGGCCGTGCGCAGGTCGTGGCCGCCGAAGCAGATGTTGGTGACGAGCGGATCACGGAATTCTTCGGGCAGCTTCATCGTCACTGTTTCCCCGCTCACTGAACACACCGTGATTCCCGAATCAACCAGGGTGGCCACGCATGCGTTGCCGTCGGCGTCGACCGCCAGCGAGTCGAGCAGGCGCATGCCGGAAAGTCCGGCCGCCAACCCGTTGAATGCGCCGGGCGCTCCAACCACGCCTGGGGCCGTGATCTCTCTGGAGAAGATTCGGCCGGTGTGCGTTTCCGCCCACCACAGTCGATCGCCAGCAGAGGTGAGCCCGATGCCGTTCGGTTCGCTGACAGGAAAAATGACCTCGCGGCACGACGATCCGTCGAGCAGTGCGTAGTGGATGCCAGTCCGGTCGCCGGTTCGTTCCGTCCGCACGCCATGGTCGGTGAACCACATCCCGCCGTGGCCATCGAGCACTAGGTCGTTGGGGCCTCGCAGCGCTACCTCGGTTCCGTCAGCTGCGATCGATGTGCGATACAGCTCGGTCACGGCTCGGGTAGCGGGGTCCACCCGCTCGATGCGGCCACCGGACCATGTGGTGGGCAGCGGGCCGGGGAACTTCAGGCCACCACGTTCCAGCCAGGTGAAGCTGCCGCCGTTGTTGCAGACGTAGACGGATCCATCGGCAGCCAATGCTGCGCCGTTCGGCCCGCCGGGAACGGAGGCCCACTGCTCCTTTTCCCACGAGCCATCTGCGCGCTGACGAACGTGTGTGATGCGCTCACCCATGATCTCGCAAACCAGCAGGCTGCCGTCGGGCAATACCAGCGGCCCTTCCGGGAACAGCAAGCCGTCGACGAGCAGTGTCGCAGGCAAGTTCTGGTAGGCGGCGGAGGCAAGTGTGGTGGTTCCGGTCATAGGTGCGGACGATATCCGAGGTACCCGTGCCGGGAACAGTCGCAACACGCAAACCGGGTCGGCGCAACACGCAAAGGCGTATTGGGCCCAAATCAGGGGGGCCGTTCCCTTTGCGTGTTGCGTTGCTGGGTTTGCGTGTTGCGTGCGGGGCGGGTGCAAACCCGAGATAGTGGTGGAAATGGCTACTTGCGGGTGAGCGTGAGAAGCAGCGTGTCTGGCCCGAGCCGGGTGACATCTTGCAGCGTCAGGCTTGGGTCGATTGGAGCGGTTTCCCCCGCCAGCCGGGTGCCCTGGCCAAACACCCGGGCCTCGATGGTGAGCGATACCTCGTCGACGAGGTCCAAACCCAGGAACGTGTTGTAGATCTGGCCACCGCCGAGGATGGCGACCCTCTCGCGACCATCAGCGCGCAGATCATCGAGGATGTCTGCCGGTGAAGCGTCGGTAAATTCCAGCAACCCGGGAACCGTATCGGCGGCCATCGCGGTTGGGTTGCGGGTCATCACGATTCGACGGCGGGCGGTTAACCCCTCGCGTGCCGTACGCAGCACATGGTCTCGTTCTTCCAAATAGGTGGGCCGCCCGCAGATCGACGCGTCACAGGTGGCGAGCACGCCGCGAAAGTGTGCGCCGTCAGCGTTGGATGAAAGGCCACCGGCTCCGGCGGCACCGTGACGGGTGAGGCATCCGTCAAGGCTGACAACGGCAAGCAGGATGACGTGCACTGAACTACGGCAACGTCACGGTTGAGGTGGGCGTTGCGATGATCGCAGTGTCTGATGGGTTGCTCCACCTCGGGTTCAACTCCGTCCCTCCGTTCACCGCTCGGCCGCGCCCGTCGGTGCGTCGGTGAACGTGACCGTGACGTTGGAGTAGCCGAGCCCCGTGGCGACTGACCGGAGAACTTGCTCGGTGCTGGCCTCGGCACGTTGTTGCAATTCACTCGCCGTTGCAGCCTCGGTGAGCTGAGTCTCTGCGCGCAGGTTGAGTTCCTGCGGAAGGGGGTCCATTTCGCCAACGGCATCGCCGAGCCGATCAAGCAGGCCGCGCTCATATGAGAGCACACGGCTGGCTTTGGGGTCGATGCGCACGTTGCTGATCTGCGCATGCGGTACCCGGAACTGGACCGTCTTCAGCGCCTCGTCGACGGTCATCGACGTCTCGTTGAGACCGCCCAGCTCGACCGTGCCGCTGGCGGAACCCTGCGCGAGGTAGATAATGCGTTGGCCCTTCAGCGCTCCCGGCAGATACTTGGCATCTTCCTCGATGTCTACAACCACCTGGAACGTGCCAGAACTGCCTTCGATGCGCGCCAGGCTGCGAACAGCCGTGAGCAGCGCCGGGCCCGTGCGGTCGACCTTCTCGGTGGCAAATGGATTCTGTAGGAACCCGAACAACCCTCCGAAGAGCGCAACCAGCAATGCTCCGATCGCAAGGCTGATTGCAACGACCCCAAGCGTGGCCACGCCAAATACCCGAGCGGCGGTTGATGACTTTGTCGCAGCACCCTGGCTCACAGCCCCAGACTCTGCCACACGCTGGCGAGAACTAGATTGCTGTGCACGATGACCCGCCGGTACTGGATCGAGACGCTGGGCTGCCCCAAGAACCAGGTCGACTCCGACAAGCTCGCCGGCACGTTGGTTGCCGATGGGCTGGTGGCTGCCAACTCTGCTGACGAAGCCGACCTTGTGGTGGTCAACACGTGTGCCTTTATCGAGGCGGCCCGCCAGGAGTCGGTCGACACCGTCCTCGCTCTTGCCGACCGTCGCAAAGCGGGCGCCCAGGTCGTTGTTACCGGGTGCATGGCCGAGCGCTACGGCGACGAACTGGCCCAGGCGCTTCCCGAAGTAGATCGCGTCGCCGGGTTCGGCGTTCCGGTTTCCCTTGGCGTGCCCGTAACCCTTGGCAGCAAACCCCCTTTTGCCGGTTCCACTGCCAGCGCCGCCATCCCGAAGCTGGACCTGTTGAACCTGCCCCGACCACGCAGTGCGTCGCCGTGGGCTTATGTGAAGATTGCCGAAGGGTGCGACCGCAACTGTGGGTTCTGCGCCATCCCGTCGTTCCGCGGCCCGCAGCGCAGCCGTGATGTCGATTCGATCCTCGTCGAGGTCGACATGCTGGGCGCTCAGGAAATCGTGCTGGTTGCCCAAGACCTTGCCTCCTACGGCAAGGACCGGCCAACCGAACTGGGCGCCGGCTCCATCGTCGCATTGGTCAACGCAGTCAGCGCCCGTGTGCCGCGCACCCGCCTCCTGTATTTGTACCCGTCAGATCTCACCGACGCGCTCATCGACGCCATCTGCGCGACAGGTGTGCCGTACTTCGACCTGTCGTTGCAGCACGTCTCCAAGCCCTTGCTGCGCCGCATGCGCCGATGGGGCGACGGTGACCGGTTCCTCAAACGCATCGAAGACATTCGTGCTCGCGAACCTGAAGCGGCGTTCCGAAGCAACTTCATCGTTGGCTATCCGGGTGAAACGGAAGAGGATCACGATCAGCTGCTCTCGTTCGTCAACCAGGCGCAACTGGACTGGTGCGGGTTCTTCGAATACTCAGCCGAAGAAGGTACGTATGCCTATGACCTCGACGGTGCCGTAGCGCCAACGCTCATGCGTGAACGGCTGGCGGAACTCACCGAGCTGCAGGACTCCATCACCGCGCATCGTCGCGATGCGCTGATCGGCCGCACGGTGTCAGTACTTGTCGATGCTCCGGGCGTCGGCCGCACGCACCGCGAGGCGCCCGAAATCGATGGTGTGATTCAGGTCCCGACCGACCTTGCCGTCGGCACGTTCGCCGACCTTGTCATCACCGACGCGCAAGGCCCAGACCTCACCGCAGCCGTGCCAGCGGGTCGCTGACGTGACCACCGAGCAGAAGCCGGTCAGGATCCCGCGCTATCACCCGGGCAAACGCGTCACACCAGCCAACGGGGTCACCGTGGCGCGCATCATGATCACGCCGGTGCTGCTGATGCTCATCGCTCGGCGTCAGTTCGACTGGCCCACGTTCCTGCTGGGCGTCGTGGCGTGTGGTTCCGACATGATCGATGGCATGTTGGCCCGTCGTCAGGGCACCACCTCATCTGGCGCGTTTCTCGACCCACTGGCAGACAAGTTCCTTGTCCTCGGATCCATGTTCGTGCTCGCCTGGAAGGGCGCGTTGTGGTGGATTCCGGTGTTGCTCATTGCGGCCCGGGAACTGTGGATCTCGGTCTACCGGTCCCGTTTGGCAAAGCGTGGCATCTCGTTGCCAGCCCGCAAGCTTGCCAAGTGGAAGACGCTCATCCAACAGTTCGCCATTGGGTTCGCGTGCATGCCATGGGTTGGCCGAGAGTTGCCGTGGGTCGCCCAGGTTGTGTTGCTGGCTGCCCTCGTGCTCACGTTGTGGTCTGGTGCGTTGTACTTCGTCGATGCAAGTCGAGGCATGAGCGGTATGCCGTCTTCACAGCGCGCTTAGCAACGCTTCCGGGAAGGTTCAAACTGGCTCTGGAGCATCCGACGGGTCAGACGTCGTTGCTCCTTGTTGTTGCAGCCGGCCCGACCGTTTCAACGATTCACGCAACAGGAATTCGATCTGCGCGTTCACTGACCGCATTTCCTGCGCGGCCCATTGCTCGATGGCTGCGTGAACAGTCGAGTCGATGCGGAGCGGGAACGCTTTGCGGTCAGCCATGGCAAGTGTTGTGGGGGTGGGTGTTGTGGAAGCGGAGTCCAGGGGTGCACCTCAGTACAGCGTGCCGACGTTGATGACAGGGTGGGTTTGCTGTTCGCTGGTCAGCACTACCAACAAGTTCGAGACCATTGCGGCTTTGCGTTCGTCGTCCAGGTGGACCAGGTCAAGCTCCTCGAGGCGGCTCAGGGCGTCTTCCACCATGCCTACCGCTCCATCGACGATCGTCCGGCGGGCAGAAACCACTGCCGCAGCCTGCTGTCGTCGCAGCATCGCTTCGGCAATCTCAGCGGCGTAGGCGAGGTGGCTGACCCGTGCTTCGATCAGCGTGACACCGGCTGGTTCCAGGCGAACCCGAAGTTCTTCTGCCAGATGGTGCGCGGCTTCGTCGGGGTTGGCACGCAACGAGTGCGTGGTGGCGTCATATGAATCGTATGCGTACTCAGTACCAAGGTGTCGGACAGCTGTCTCGGTCTGCAGAAGCACGAAGTTGTCGATGTCTTCGACAGCAAACTTCGCCTTGGCAGTGTCCGCAATGCGCCATCCGATGATGGCGCCGATTTCGATCGGGTTACCCACAGCGTCGTTGACCTTCAATACCGGGGTCGTGAGATTGCGCAGCCGCAGCGACACCGAGAACGTGTTCTTGTTGGAGATGCCGAGTTTGCCATCCTGCCTGGTGAATGAACCTTTTCCGGCCAAGACGGCCAGCGGATTCGCCCAGCACCAACCATCGGTCTTCACCGTCCCGATGTACCGGCCGAGGAGCACGAGGATGCGCGCCTGACCCGGCTGGACGACAAACAGGCCCAATGATCCGAACAAAGCCAGAAGCAGGAGCAAGAGGCCGGCGACTGCCCAAACGGGCTGTTCACGGGTGGCAGCAATCGCGAACGAGGCGATGCCAGCAACCAACAGGCCAAGGACTCCGACCAGGCCCACCACCCCTGGCACCGGCCTCACTTCACGCTCTGGCGGGATGCCCGTACTGATGACGTCCTGCAACTGGCTGTTCACGATGTCCTCCTGCGCTCATGGAGACGTCGCAGGCCGACGATCTCAAAGTGATATCACTATGAGATCAACCGAGTGTTGCTGTCAACCCTTCGTCGGAAGTGTGTGACGGTTCGTGGTCAGGACTTCTTGGCCTTCGGCGGGGTGTAGCGGCTGGACTTCGGTGGCAGGGTTTTGCCCGCGGCATCGGTGGTGGCGTAGGTGGGCTTCGACTTCTTGCGGGCGGCACGGGCCTCTTCGATGCCATCGACCGTGTCGCCGGCGGCCAGACGCTGCGCCTGGATCTTCTGTCGTGACTTCGTCGAGATAAGCGTCAGATACAACATGTAACCCATCAGCGGGTAGGCGAACAGCACGTCGAGCGGAAACCGCGCAGCCCACAGGGCGAAGACTCCGAGCGCGCCCAGCATGGCTCCGAGGCGGTTCGTCTTCCAGACGATGACGACGAAGGCAATGAATGCGGCTGCCAAGAGCGGCAACGAGACCTTCTCGTGATCGACCAGCCCACCTCGAAGCGCAACGAAGACGGCCGTGACCGCTTCGACCAAGGCGACGCCGTAACCGGCTAACTGCTCCTTCGACGTGATCTCGTTGGACTGTTTCAATTCCTCGGGCCGCAGTCGGACCCGAGTTCGTGACGTCGTGGGCCTTACTGCTTTGGGGGTCGGTTTGGAAATTCGCGAGAGCAAGCCCATTCCGGCGAGTTTAGGGGTCCATTGGGTCGACGATTCCGAGTGCCGCCAGCGCGGCACTCCTGGGCCGCCGGGGCGTCCAGGGTGATTGTCGGGGTGGTTGCTCGATTGCGATCCTGACGCGACCATCATGGAGCGATGCGCTGTGAAGTCGTCGCCATCGGCACCGAACTCCTCTTGGGGCAGATCGTCGATACCAACTCGTCCTGGATCGGCGAGCAACTTGCCGCGGCTGGTATCGACTCGCTCCTGCAGACAAAGGTCGGCGACAACCGAGACCGCATCGTGACAGCGCTCCAAGACGCCCTCCGTCGTGGAGACGCGGTCGTCTGTTGCGGCGGCCTTGGGCCTACCCAGGACGACATCACACGTGAATGCATCGCTGAAGTGATGGGCACCTCGCTAGAACGCATTCCGGAGATGGAAGCCGAGATCTCTGCCATGTTTGACTCTCGCGGTCGTGCGATGTCAGCGTCGAACCGCCGCCAGGCGGACCGACCCATCGGCTCGCGCTTCATCCATAACAACCGGGGGACTGCGCCGGGCCTCATCTGCGAGGTGGCGGTCTCAGGATCGAACCCAAAGGTGATCTACGCCGTGCCGGGGGTCCCGCACGAGATGCAGGCGATGATGACCAGTGTCATCATCCCCGATCTCATGGAGCGAGCTGGCGAGCGGGCCGTCATCGCCAGCCGAGTGTTACGTACGTGGGGCTCATCAGAGTCAGCTGTTGCGGAAATGGTGGCGCCCTGCCTCGATGCGCTCGACC
>JAYSSK010000149.1:0-10518 GCA_043720595.1 Acidimicrobiia bacterium | reverse complement strand
GGGTGGCGGAAAAGTCGACAAATTCCTCGGGGTCGATGGTCGCCAGTGGTGCGGCGTGCCACAGCTCAGCCAACCTGCGGACGGTGCGCGTGGCTGCTTCTCCGGCGTCGTTCCACCCATCGAATGCCGCCAAACAGATGGCAGGGCGGGGTCCGTCGAGCAATGGCGGCTCCCTGTGCCAGACGAGCGACCCTGCATTCATGGTGGCGAAACGCTAGCCCGTCTCAGGCAGAGTTCATCGAAACTCTGCGCATCACCACTCTGAGTGATGAAAGGTGCAGCGTTTGTCCCTAACATGAGCGGGTATTCAGGGATGAGCGCCCATACGGTTGGGCCCAACCTCGCTAGGAGACCAGGTGAACAGCATTCGAACTTCGGTGCGGATCAACCGCACGAAGGCGACACGGGCAGCGGGCGTGGCCTGTGTCCTCGGTGCAGCAGTGATGATGATGGCAACGACGTTTGTCAGCCCCCTCGCCAGCGCGTCCGAAGCAACATACGTCGTCACCCGAAGTTCGGCCCAAGACGGCCTCGGCAAGCGCGACGCCCTCTCCGAGCTCGACATGCTCATCCAGGACGAAGCCCTACTGAACGACGGGACTACCTGGAGCGACGCCGACCCGGCATCGGCCATCACACCGCCGATCGACGAAGTTCCCGTGAAGGCTGGTTACGTCAAGCTGTACGACGTCAAGCAGGCCGGCATCCCGACGTTCGTCGAGGGAGAGACCGCACGTTTCCGGATTCGTGTCTATCCCCGTTTTATGGGCGTTCGGGCCGATGGCACCACCTATCTCAGCAGTTCAGACATCACGGTTCAGTCGACCACCGACAACATTGCGACACCACCTCAGTGGTGCGACGTTGTCACCCCGGTCCGAGTTCAGGCAGAAGGCAGCCTCGAGTTCGAGTGCACTGTTCCCAATGTGCAAGCACGGTCCGTCGGCACAGCCGAAGACCTTGTTCACACCATTTCCGTTACCCGGGTGGCACTGGAAGATCCCACCAAGACACCGTTCACCCTGTCTGAGTCCGCTGCGGTCAACGTGGTGAAACCCTGCCTGGCAGTGAAAAAGGAAACTCGCACAGCCGGTAGTTCCGAGGAATGGCTCGACGCACAGACGCTCGACGCCGCGCTGCGTGTTCCGTCTGGCAGTTCTGCCGAGTACCGAATCACCGTGACCAACTGCGGCGAGACAGAACTGGTCAACCTGGTTGTGAATGACACCATCGCCGGTTGTGCGAAGAGCATCGCCGGAAGCCTCGCGGTCGGTGCCAGCACCAGCTACAGCACGAGTACCGAAGGTTCAGCCGCATGTCTCAGCACCGACATAGCCGAGCCTGTCACTTCGACAGCCACGGCACAGGCGCAGTCGTTGGTCAACGGCCGGCCGGTCGGTTCGCTCACTGCGTCGGACCCGGTGAACGTGAACGCACGTTCCACGGTGGTGCCAACGACGGTGGTGCCAACGACGGTCGCACCAACGACGGTCGCACCAACCACAGTCGCTGACACCACCATCGCAACAACACCAACGACTGTTGCCGACACCACCATCGCTACCACTGTGCCCACAACCCTGGGCACCACGACGCAGGCTCCTACGACCGTTGCAACGACCGTGGCGACAACGGTCGCAACGACAGTTGCCACCACTCCGCCGACGGTCGCCCAAAGCGGCTGCATCGGCATCAAGAAGTACGTTCGTCAGGCTGGCACCGCCGGTGAGTGGCTCGACGCACAAGAACCGTCCAGCGCTGCACTCATCGGCTTCGGCACAACAGCCGAGTACCGAATCGTGCTCACAAACTGCGGCAACGTTCCTTTGGTCGACGTGGTCGTGACAGACACCATCGTCGGTTGCGCGAAAAACATCGGAGTTCTGCCAGTCGGCAGCGGGTTCGAATACACCACCCTCTCGGGCGGTAGTGGAGACTGCAAGACCACACCGGTCAGCGTTGCGCTCTGCTCAACGGCAACAGTTTCGGCCATCCCGGCTTTTGCGGGCGCCACCAAACTCTCGCTCAGTGACCCAGTGTGTTTGACCACCGTGGTGCCACCAAGCGTTGCGCCAACCACAGCCGCTCCCACAACCGTTGCCCCGACCACCGTCGCTCCCACAACAGCGGCTGTGACGAGCCCTCCGACCACCGCCATGGTCCAGGTGCTCGACAACACTGTGGCCGAAGTCAGCGAACCGACTGAAGATCTCGTCGTCACAGGAAGCTCAACTCGCCCGATGGTTCAAGGAGCAGCCGCCTTGTTGATCCTCGGCCTTGTACTCATCCAGTTCAGCCGACGTCAGGCGAGCGTTTCTGACTGACGCCCTGTGAATTAACAAACTCCCCGACCAAGGCCGCGGAGGCAAGGCTCGCCAAGGCCGCAACCACAACAAGGTGAAAGGGGGGCTCTCGAGCGCCCCTTTCACCGTTTCTACTTCTTCCCTTGATTTGCCACGGCGTGCGCCGCCGTAGCGGCTGCTTCTGGGTCGAGATACGCACTCGAAACCGGGCGCATGTGTACATCGAGTTCGAAACGCAACGGCATGCCCGTTGGGATGTTGAGAGCAACGACTTCGTCTGTAGTGAGACCGTTCAGGTGCATAACCAATGCGCGCAGACTATTTCCGTGGGCGGTAACCAAAACGGTGCGGCCGTCTGCGAGGTCAGGAACAATGGCGTCCTGCCAGTACGGCAGCATGCGCACCAAGACATCGGCCAAGCATTCGGTGGCTGGGAGCACTTCGGGGGGCAGCAGCGCGTAACGGGCATCGTTGGACGGGTGGTGCTCGGAATCCGCGGAAACAGGTGGCGGCGGAACGTCGAAGCTACGACGCCAAACAAGAAACTGATCTTCGCCGAAGGCCTGCAGCGTCTCGGCCTTGTCCTTGCCTTGCAGGTCGCCGTAGTGCCGTTCGTTCAGCCGCCACGAGCGCCGGGTAGGAATCCAGTGGCGGTCGCAGGCATCGAGTGCCAGTTGGCTGGTGCGAATTGCCCGCCGAAGAACCGACGTGTGCACAACATCGGGCAAAACGCCGGCGGTGGCTAGCTGGAGCCCGCCTGCCACGGCCTCTTGCTCACCTTTTTCAGTCAGGTCGACGTCGTACCATCCGGTAAAGCGGTTTTCGACGTTCCAGCGGCTTTCGCCATGGCGCAACAGAATCAGCGTGCTCATAGGTCAGACAGTCTGCATCCGGGTGGCGACCCTCCTGTGCAGTTCGAGCTGTTCGTTCAGATTCCCAGCCACCAAGTCGCCGTTCCGGACGACGAACTTGCCGTTGATGATGGTGTGGAGAGCCGCCGTCGGCCCGCATCGCAACCAGCCAGAGATCGGATCAGAAAGGTTGCCGGCGAATTGGAGCCCGTCCATAGGCCACACAACGACGTCTGCCGCTGCGCCCACTGACAACTCGCCGAGTTCGCCTGCACGCCCCAGGCAGGCTGCCCCACCACGGGTAGCGACCTCAAGCGCGTCGCGTGCCGACATCTGGTCGGGGCCATGGCGCATCTTGCCAAGCAACATCGCGTTACGCGCCTCCATCCACAGCGAAGCTGAGTCGGTGGACGAGGATCCGTCGCACCCCAGGCCAACAGGAACCCCGGCCGCACGGAAGTCTCGAACAGGCGCGATTCGGGCGTTGCCAAGCATCAAATTTGAACTGGGACAGTGGGCGACTCCCGTGCCCCACTTGCCGAGACGCACGACCTCGTGGTCATCGGGAAACACGCAGTGCGCTACCCAGCTGCGATCAGTTCCCCAGCCAACCTCTTCGAACTGCTCGATTGGCCTGCGCCCAAAACGCTCGAGGCAGTACACGTCTTCATCGGCATCTTCGGCAAGGTGTGTGTGCAGACGAACGTCGAGTTTCTCTGCCAGCTCGGCCGTAGCGGCCATCAGCTCGGGGGTCACAGAGAACGGTGAACAAGGCGCCAGGGCAATACGGGTCATCGCACCCCACGCGGGGTCGTGGTGTAGCTGCACCAGGCGCTGCGAGTCGGCGAGGATTTCGTCGTCGGTCTGCACAACAGAATCGGGCGGGAGCCCTCCGTCCTTCTGGCTCAGACTCATCGAACCGCGTGTGGGGTGAAAGCGAAACCCGAGTTCCTTGGCTGCGGTGATTTCAGCGGAGATCAGGTCGCCGCCATTTCGTGGGTGTACATATAAATGGTCCATCGAGGTGGTGCACCCGCCGACCGCCAACTCGGCTAGCCCAACCCATGCGGAGATATACGCAGCTTCTTCATCGAGATGGCTCCACAGCGGATAGAGCGTGGTGAGCCATTGGAACAACGTCCGGTCAATCGCCGGGGCGTAGGAACGGGTGAGGTTTTGGTAGATGTGGTGGTGGGTGTTGATGAGGCCAGGCGTCACCAGGGTCCCCCGCACCGAAACAACCTCGACGGCGTCGGCTGGTTCAGTGCCGGCTGCTCCAACACCGCTGATGAGCCCACCTGAAATGGAAACCCACCCGCCGGGAAGTTCACGACGCGCATCGTCGACCGTTGCGACTAACGCAGCATCGCGGATCAGCAGGTCTGGACGGTCGGCGCGGACAGTTGGTCGTTCAGGTCGGTTCGATCCCATGTGTCCGAGGCTGCCACACCGGGAAGGCGGAACGCAGCAGCGGTAATGCAACAGCAACGGAATCGTGACACCAGCTGATATCTGGGGCTGACAGGCGTTCCGCCAGTTCGTCAGGATTCAGCCATTCGACCCGATCGACTTCGCCGTCTGTGAACGCGAATGGACCTTCGTGCATCGCAACCCAGACATGCATGAACACGTCGACTTGTTCGTCGCGATGCCGAGCGCTTCCCAGCTTCCGGAGGGTTGCGTCCACACCAAGTTCTTCGCGCAGTTCTCTGACTGCCGCGTCGTCGAGCTCCTCACCGACTTCGACCACTCCGCCGGCCGCTAAGTCCCACCACCCGGGCCAGAAGGACTTGGTCTCGGCACGCCGGTGCACCAGCAATCGCTCGCCGGATCGGTCCAGCACCACAACCGCCGTGCAACGGTGCAGCAGGTTGGCTGCGCGCATTTCGGACCTCAGCGCCGTACCGATGACGTCATCGTGCGCGTCGACAATCGGAATCAATGCTTCGCGGTCCACCGATGCACACTACGTTCGTCCGACGTGAGCACCGAGAGCCACCCGTCCCACAACCAGCCTGAACCGGTGCAGCGCACCATGTTGTCTGGTGGCCGCCTTGACCGCCTGCACGACCGTCGCACGGACACCGAGTGGATCGAGGCCAACCGTGGTTCCACGGGCCACGTACACCTTGTCTGGCAGGGGCAGGTGGTTGTCTCGGGAACCACACCCGCAGCACTGGCGGCCGACCATGCCCCCGACCCACACCTGCACGTGTTCCTTGGCGAGTTGGACGGGGAGTTGCACTGGACCTTGGACGTGTCGCATCACGAACGGGACCACGTCGAGACACTGTTGCCAGCAGATGCTTCCATCGTGGCGTTGCGCGAGGCCGGGGCGGTCCTCACTGCAGACGACGGCAACGTGCTCGCGTTCGCGGCGGGTATGGGGTACTGGCATCGCACGCACCAGTTCTGCGGATCATGCGGCGGTCCAACCAGTCTCGCAACGGTCGGCCACGAGCGCGTCTGCGATAGCTGTGGTCAGGTGCATTGGCCGCGGACAGATCCGGCAGTGATCATGCTTGTGATCGACCCGGCCTATGACCGCGCTTTGTTGGGCCGACAGAAGATCTGGCCACCGAAGATGTATTCAACGCTGGCCGGATTCGTCGAGCCGGGCGAATCGTTGGAAGACGCCGTTGCACGCGAAACGTTCGAAGAAGCTGGAGTGCGGGTTGGAAAGGTGCGCTACTGGTGCAGCCAACCGTGGCCCTTCCCTCGGTCGGTCATGCTCGGCTTTCACGCGCATTACCGCAGCGGTGAAGTAGCGCCGCATCCAACAGAGATGGACGACGTCCGATGGTTCAGCCGTGACGAGTTGCTGGACACCCGGCTGATGGGGATCCGAGGCAACCCGATGATCCCGCCGCTGGTGACGATCTCGCGTGTCCTCATCGATGCCTGGCTCGACGACAAGGTGGAGTTCTGAGCCCGGTTCCCAGCGCTTCAGGACAGCATGAGACGCAACCCTTGGTTGGCTCCGGGCGAAATCTCCGTCGGATGATCCACAACCCCGGCAGCCACCAGGCCCGAATAGGCGACATGATGAACGCGGGCGTGGCGGTCGCCCAGCCACGCCATCACGGGACTATCGGGCGACGCTGGACGCAACAGACGGATGCGGGCACCGTTCGGCCAGACCAGGTCCATCGTGTCTGCGTCGAGCACGGCGTCCTTGCCGGTTGCTTCGATCGCGCCATCGAGCAACTCGGTGAAACGGCGGACATGTGAATGAAACTCCGTCACCGCGTGACCCACGAAATCCATCCGTGCCTGCGGCGCGTCAGGATCTCCGGGCCAATGCGCCGGAACTTCGTCCGGTGCGTCGTCGCCACCTTCTTGCGCGAGTTGGATAACCACCCCAGCACCGTCCTTCGGATGCAGGAACGCCTCTTGCCAATTCGGGTTTTCTCGGCGCTCGCCAACGGTTCGGTAACCCATCTGCCGACACCGTTCCAAGGTTGACCCGAGGCTGGGCACTTTGAACGTGATGTGATGCGGGCCGGGGCCGCTGTGGTCGAGAAATCGTCGGAGGAAGTCATTCTGTTCCCATTCGTGCGGGTTGAGCACTTCGATCTTCAGCCCGCCCGCATAAGCCACCTGCGAGAACTCAAACCCCGAAGCGAAGCCGGCGATCGACGCCCAGCGCCCACCCAGTTGGTCTCTGTACCGCGGCCACGCCAGGGCCGGGTCTTCGACAGCAACAGCGAGGTGATCAAGGACAATGGCCGTAGTTCCCACCCACACATGCTGGCAGTTACCGGGCCCAGACGCGCAACCACCCGCCTTCGGCGGGTAGGCGGGTGGTCACTTCAGCCGGGAGTCGGGCGGACGACTCAACCGGTAGCACCGTTCAAGTTAGATGATTACGTCCGATGATTCAAGCATCGGACGCGTGAATCGCGGTCACGGAACGCGGGTGAATGGCCGTTTTGCGGGGTGCTGGACCCCGCTTTCCGCTCCTCGGCCACCCTTCAGATTCGACGTCGTGATGTTCTGACACCTTTCGTGCAACAACAATGGGCATCAGATCTCGCCGGGCAGAAGAAACCATCCGTTCAACGTTCAACACAGCCCACGAAAGGAAACCAAAGAATGCGTCGTGTGGGGCTCGAACCCACGACTGCCAGGTCGAGTGGGCGTCTCCTCAGGTGCGGGCGTGTCCTGCAGCCTGCCTCGCACGCCCGGCCATGTCTGGCACGCCCAGAAACCTGTCTTTCCAAGGCTTTCGAGTGCGTCGTGTGGGGCTCGAACCCACGACCGGCGGATTAAAAGTCCGATGCTCTGCCAGCTGAGCTAACGACGCCTCTCTAACCTAGCGGGTGTGCCCGACCCCTCGACCAGCGATTCGAAAACCGACTCGACAAGCAATACGACCGGACTGCGTTTTCGGTCGGTCCTTGTCATTCAGCACGACGAAGACACCGATGCAGCGCTGATTGGCGAAGCAGCCCACCACCATGGGGCGACACTGCACACGGTCGTTGCCACCAGAGAGTCGCTTCCAACCGACCTCAGCGGGTTCGACTCGATTGTGGTGCTCGGCTCGGCAGACTCCGTCAACGATCCTGCAATCGCCGGCTGGTTCCAACCGGAGACCGATCTGATTCGCAAGGCCGATGCGGCTGGCATTCCGGTACTCGGAATCTGCTTCGGTGCCCAGGCCCTTGCAGTGGCCCTCGGTGGCAGCGTTTCGCCGGCCCCGTTCGGAGAGTATGGCTGGAAGATGATCGACACCAACCGGCCAGATCTGGTGCCGGAGGGTCCTTGGTTCCAGTGGCACGTCGATGCGATCAGCGCCCCGCCAGCTGCCGAGGTGATTGCTACCTCGGAATGCTGCGTGCAGGCGTTTCGAGTCGGGCCGCACCTCGCCGTGCAGTTCCACCCTGAAGTCACCCAGCGCCACGCAACAGAATGGCCCCTCAGCGATCCTCCCGGCCTCGCTGCCTCAGGGGCAAGTGCTCAGGACATGCTCGACATCACCGCTGCGCTCCTGCCCGACGCGACGAAGCGGGCAGACGCCCTTTGGCAGGCGTTCACCGACAACGCTGCGGCCCACGCGAAACCGAAACTCGAAATCGCGCGTCAACCGCCAGCCAGCGGGAGCGCTCCAACCGAATAGCGCACAGCCCACACCGCCACGAGCGCAGCAAGGTTGAACCAGATCAACTGTTGCCCGAACCGCGCCGCCTGAGTTGGGTTGGCCGCAAACGCGCGCGGCCGCTGTGCGGTTACCCGGTACATCGCAAACACCCCAGCTTGCAGCGCCAGCGCCAAAACCCACGGGTGAAACGTCCACGCTGCGGCTGCATCAAATCGGCCGAGGGCCAACGCCGCTCGAGTCATGCCACATCCTGGGCACCAGATGCCGGTGGTTGCCCGAAGCGGGCAGAGGATCGAACCGCTGGAGTCGGGGTGCCACACTGCAGCGACCGCGCACCCGGCACCGATGGCCATCAACGGCCACGATCGCCTCAGGACAGGAGCCAGCAACACCAATACATTCAACCACTGGCACCGCGGCCGGGATCGCTCCATCGATCGTGAGGAAAACGAACGGAACGGGAATCGATGGAAAAATCCGCATCCAGGCCTTTCAGACCCCCGGCATGATGCGGCTAATCTCCGGAGGCGGCCACGTCAGGCCCCACTTTCGAGGAGACTCACCGGATGCCAGTTGCTGTAGAGGTCGCGACCACCGTCGATGACCGACTGGTCTCCGCATTCGCTCGGCTCATCCCGCAGCTCTCGAAGTCGAACCCGCCGCCCGATGCAACCACCTTGCAGGGCATCGTGGACCACGAGGCATGCCACCTGCTGTTGGCACTCGAAGACGACACCATTCTCGGCGCCCTCACGTTGGTCGTGTTCCCAATCCCTACAGCCGTTCGTGCGTGGATCGAAGACGTCGTCGTCGACGGTGACGCTCGCGGCAAAGGTGTCGGTGAAGCGCTCAGTATTCGTGCCATTGAACTAGCAGCCTCACTCGGGGCGAAAACAGTCGAACTGACGTCTCGGCCCTCTCGCGAGGCTGCAAATCGGCTGTACCAGCGCATCGGCTTCGAAGCGCGCGAAACCAACGTGTACCGATACACGGTGGACCAGGCATTCACCAACGTCTAACGCAGACTGGACCCCTCATGGCTGAGACTTTCACCATCATCGACAATCGCACCGGCAAACAAGTGGAGGTGCCAATCGTCGACGGCGGAATTTCCTCGAAAGCAATCCGCGAGTTGGACCCCGGGATGTGGGTCTATGACCCGGCCTACATGCAGACAGCCTCGTGCCGTTCCGCCATCACGTTCATCGACGGCGACGTCGGTATCCTGCGCTACCGCGGATACCCAATCGAGCAGCTGGCCGAGCACTCGTCGTTCCTCGAGGTTGCCTATCTCATCCTCAACGGCGAGTTGCCGAACAAGGTGCAGTTGGATCAGTGGGTGTACGACGTCACGCACCACACGTTCCTGCACGAGAACGTTCGTAAGCGGTTCATGGAGGGTTTCCATCACAACGCACACCCAATGGGCATGTTCGTGTCCGGCATGGCAGCGCTCTCCACGTACTACCCCGATGCAAAAGACATCGACGATCCAGAAACACGGCAGAAGCAGATCCTGCGGTTGATCGCGAAGTCACCCACACTGGCCGCGTACTGCCACCGCTTCTCGGTCGGCCAACCGACTGTCTACCCAGACAACTCGCTGGACTACGCGTCGAACTTCCTCAACATGATGTGGCGCATCGGCGACGACTACACGGTCAACCCGAAGCTCGCCCGGGCGCTCGACATCCTGCTCATCCTGCACGCAGACCACGAACAGAACTGCGGCACCACCACGATGCGCGTCATCGGCTCGGCCCAAGCCGACCCTTACGTCGCAGCCGCAGGAGCAGCTTCGGCTCTCTACGGTCCCCTACACGGGGGTGCCAACGAGGCGGTCGTCATGATGCTCCGCGAGATCGGCAGCGTCGACAATGTCCCAGCCTTCATCAACGAAGTGAAGAACGGCAAGGGCGAAACCCGCCTCATGGGTTTTGGTCACCGCGTGTACAAGAACTACGACCCGCGGGCCACCATCGTCAAGAAGACGGCCTACGACGTGTTCGAAGTTACCGGCACCAACCCGTTGCTCGACATCGCCTTGAAGCTGGAAGAAGCAGCCCTCAACGACGAGTACTTCGTCAAGCGCAAGCTATACCCCAACGTCGACTTCTACTCGGGCCTCATCTATCAGGCAATGGGCTTCCCCACCGAGATGTTCACGGTCCTGTTCGCCCTCGGCCGCATGCCGGGTTGGCTTGCCCACTGGCAGGAACTGCTCGACGATCCCGAGCAGAAGATCAGCCGGCCGCGTCAG
>JAYSSK010000148.1:0-1654 GCA_043720595.1 Acidimicrobiia bacterium | reverse complement strand
ACAATGGCTGGTCCAAGTTGAGTCCCGCTTCGGAACCGCCTATCCCGAAACCCAACTGGCAGCAGACCGTGCCGCCGTCCGCGGCTCACTCAACTAAGAGCGCTACGGCCGAAGCGAACTGCTCATAACTGGTGTTCGGCAGCGGCCGATAGCGCCGCCAATCGGGGCGACAGAAGTCGCGATGGCACGGTGCGACTTTCCGCCTCATGTGCCACAAGTAGCACATGACCACCGTCGGGGTTCGAGAACTACGGCAGCGCGCAAGCGAACTGCTTCGCCTCGTCGAAGCCGGCGAGTCGATCGAGATCATGGATCGGGGGCGACCGGTAGCGATGAACTACCTGCGACGTCACAAGGAGCTCGTTTCAAGCGCCCTGGCGCGGACCGAAGTCCTCCGTGCTTGCTCCCCGGTGGTGACGACGCCGTTGCGCGCGGATGCCTGGTTCTTCAGCGAATCGAGTTGGTCCGGGTCAACGACCGAATCCTCGACGCTGCGGGAGTCCTCGCCCCCTTCGAGGTTCGGTGCCTCGACTCGGTCCACAACGATAGTATTGTGGAGTGATTCCACCGTTCGATCCGTTGACTGGTCGACTTCCGCCCGGCGAACATGAGGCGAGCTGGGAAGAGGTCGTCGAACGTTTCGGCTGGAATGAACGCCGTCGGCGCCTGATCGATGGGATGGCCGATGCGGTCAACGCGCTCGCTGAGGCTGGCTGCCATCGGCTGTGGTTGAACGGAAGTTTCGTGACGGCGAAGGACGAGCCGGGCGATTTCGACGCATGCTGGGATCAGGCGGACGTGGACCTGGACACCTTGGACACCGTGTTGCTCGACCTTTCCAACGGTCGCCGGGCGCAGAAGGACCGTTTCGGTGGAGAACTGTTCCCAAACGTGGCTGAAGCCGGCGCCGGACTTGTGTTCGCCGACTTCTTCCAGAACGACCGTGAAACCGGACGCAAAGGCATTGTCGTGATTGATCTCAACCTAGGAGGCTGGACATGATCACCAACGAAGTGCAGTACCGAGCAACCAAAGCGCACCTCGAACAATTCGAGCAAGCATCGACAAACCTGGCCTTCAAGCCCGGCAAGCGAACCAAGCTCGAACAACTCGAACTCGACGCCGTCAACGCGCAGGCTGACGATCTCCGTGTTGAGATCGTCGAATACGAGAAGTTGCGCAGCGGCGAGCAAGTCACGTTCGCGGCCGGTTCGCTCGCCGAGCTGGCAACGGTGTTGGTCAAAGCCCGCATCGCTCGTGGGTGGACGCAGCGCCAGCTAGCCGAAGCCCTCGGGATGGCCGAACAGCAAATCCAACGCTACGAAGCAAACGACTACCGCTCAACCAGTTTGGCCAGACTGTGCGATATTGCTGACGCGCTCGGCGTCAGAGTCGAGCCACGCGGTGAACTCCGCCCATCAGCGGCCTAGAACAGTCGAGGGGAGAACCGAGTCCCGTCCGATCGTCGAGTCTCCTCACCCGGGCCGTGGTCGCGGCGGCTGCTTCCGTTGCGCGTCCGCCCGCGCAGGCGCCCGCCGACACACCAGTCGAGTTCTGGAATCGTGTGTGCACATACGGCATGGGTTTGGTTGGCGATGATCGCACGTACCACGACCCACGCAACTCGTTCCTGCCAGACATTCCGCCGCAAGAC
>JAYSSK010000147.1:0-1655 GCA_043720595.1 Acidimicrobiia bacterium | reverse complement strand
GGACGATGTCGTCCGCTGAACCATTGGTGATCACGGACCGCAGCACGTCGTCGAGCGCTGCAACTGTCGAGACATCAATTTCGCCGACCGCAGCAATGCCGACGGGGGTAACCGTCACAGACAACACATCGTCGGGAACGTTCATCTGCTCAACCTACTTGTTGTCGTCCGTGATTGGTTAGTGAGACACAAGGAAGCGGCACCAGACGGTGAGCATCGGCCCGTCGGCCTTGACGGTGACCTGATCCGCGACAGTCGCCACGATGCGCAAACCACGGCCCGCTGGAGAGTGCGGTTCCACATACGGCACTGCGACCACCCCGGCTTCTGAGTCGACACCTTCGGCGTCATCCAGTTTCAACGGCTTCACCCTGCCCGCAACGTTCACGACACCTTTGATGACTGAGGTTTGTGGGTATTCCGCCCATCTCGACCGGACCGACATCAACAGCTCCGAATCGGTGCCAGCAATCGTGACGCTGATCTCATCGCCGGTGCCATGCTCCACCGCGTTCGTGACCAGTTCGCTGATCGCCAACTCCACATCGGCAGCGGTGTTCGCCGGCATGGCTATGGCCCTCGCATGCTTGCGGACGAGGTATCGGGCTGTGCGGATCGAATGAGGTCTGGAGTCGACAACAAGGGTTTCGACAACCGATTGGATGCCAGCATCGGCCGCCGATTGCATCAGCGACTGAATCGCTGCCTCGGCACTTTCTACAACAATCGGCTGGAGAGCACCTTGCTCGGAAGTACCCGGCTCATGCACATCAGTCATGACGACTGACCGCGTTTCGAACCTGTGAGCTCACCGCTGCAAATACTAGAGGCAGCGATAGGAAAGATCCCGGTTCCTTCAGCCTCCCGGCGAATCGACCTCGGCTGAAATCTCCGGTGAGGTTTCGGATGTTGTCAACGCTGAGGCAATGGAAAGCAGTCGCAGCACCTCGGGTGACGCGCCGACGAGCACCACCGTGTTGTGGGGAGACCGGCCGTGCGCGGGCGCCGATCGAAGGTTGGTCAATGAGTCCAGCGCGCTGCTGTTGACGAACCAGACCTGTGACATATCGACACGTACGATCTGCTGATCGGAGCGCAGGATTTCGGCTTGCAACGCCTCGGCATTCAGCGCATCGATCTCGCCGCGCACAACGAGTACACCGTCGTGCCAAGACATGCTGAGCCCCGCGACTGACTCGACCTCGGCCACCGGGGCCGGACCGTTTGACCCTTTTGACCGTTTTGAAGTCATCGCAAGACCGTACCCGACCTGGCATCGAATCACGCCCCGAGCGATATCACCCGAACGGGCGATTTCTGTTCGCAACCAACCCAAGGCGCGTCACTTCAGCTGCGGCTTGGGTTCCGTTAGCTGCTAGGGCGAACATTTCCGCGGCGGTCAGGTCACGGCGTCGAAGCGTTGCGAGGCCGAGTCCCAATCGACCACCTCGACAATCTGCTTTGCCCACCCGGCACGGTCTGACTGATGGTCGAGGTAGTAGGCGTGCTCCCAACCGTCGAGCGCGAGGATTGGCACCGATCCGGCGATGTGCTCTCCCTGATGGTCATGCACCTGAGTGACAAGCAGACGACCGGCGATCGGCTCCCACACCAGCGCAGCCCAGCCGCTGCCGGACAGATTGGTGATGGCGGCT
>JAYSSK010000146.1:0-36019 GCA_043720595.1 Acidimicrobiia bacterium | reverse complement strand
TCGGCGGGCGGACCACAGCCATTTCGGGAACCTCAGCGAGCGATGAGCGGAAGGAACAGGTCGACCGGTATATGCGCAAAATCGACGACGCGCTCTGTGCGGCTTTGGGGTCAAATAGCTCTCCGCTCGTCCTCGCAGCGGTCGAGCGGGACATGAGCGCGTTCCGCGAACAGACCCGCTACCCGCATGTCCTGCCGGGAGGGTTGGTGGGGAGCCCGGATCGTCTGTCAACTTCTGAACTTCACGAAGCGGCGTGGGATCTGGTGCAGTTAGAGCTTGGCCGCGAGCGTGCCGCATCGATGGAGCATCATCGTGAACTGGCAGGTACCGGAAGGACCGCACACGACCTTCAGCACATCGTCACGCTTGCTGCACAAGGCGGCATCGAGACGCTCTTTGTGAGCCGAGCTGGCAGTGATCAGAAGTCAGGTGAGCCGAGTCGGCTGGTCAACCAAGCGGTCGTGGACACGTTTCGAACGGGCGGGGCGGTCCATCCGTGTGAGTCGCTCATCGAAGCAGCGGCTGATGGGGAACCCGTCCCCTTGCTCGCTGCAACACTGCGGCCAGGGCACTTGTAGAAGGTTAGCGCTTGAAGATGTCCGACTGACCGGATCGCCCACGAACCGGCTGGTTACAGTGCGGGGAGACCTCGACCCCATTCAAGGGCTGCCGGTTCATGAATGCAGCATGAATGCGATTCCGGTCAATGTCCGAAAACTGCACGCTGAGGGCCAGGGCTCGACCTAACCCCGACCCGCCAGGGCAAAGCGGTCAGTCGTCGTGTGGACGGTGCGGTCAGTCGTAGGTGTGGACGATGAACACGTCGCACGGAGCAGACTTCGCGACTGCACCTGCCACGGACCCAAGCACACGTCCAAGCCCTTGGACTCGCTTGTTTCCAATCACGATCACCGATGCTCCGACACGTGCTGCCTCGCTGCACAGCAGAGACGCCGGGTCGCCGTGCACTGCGGCTGTGGTGACGGTGTTCGTAGTCCTGTAGCCGTCGGCCATCGCTTCAAGCGCCTTCTCAGCCACATCGACGCTATTCATGAACCATGACCCGTCTGGCCCCGCAGGCTCTACGTTGGTTTCAACCTTCTGCACGGCACTCACGATGTGGAGAGGCACGCCGTAGAGTTCGGCCATCCGTGCAGCCTTATCGGCTGCGGCGCGGGACTGTGGGGTGTCGTCGACGCCGACGATGATCGTGTTCATAGGTCTCTCGTTTCCGCTCGGCGTTACTCGTCTGACGCTCGACCACATGGCCATGCGCTGATACGTCAATGTTACGCGTTGCCGGCTCGGCCGAGTTGTTATGCGTTGCCGGCTCGGCCGAGTTTCGACAATCAATGCACCCCCGCAAAGCGCGTCCGATGTTTGCTTCGACAAACACGATGCAGCTGCATCGTGTTGCGTTCCGTGCGAGTGTCTTAGCGCAGGCCGATGTTGTGCGCTGATTGGCGGGCCGCCGCAGCAAAGAGTGCAGCGTTGTTCGCGCACGACGCCGACGAGTGCCAGGGTGACGCGTATCCCGGGAATCACCGTGTCGGGCGGGGCTGTGTACCCGGGCACCGGGGTGCCGTAGAGCAGTTCGAAGTCATGCGGGTTGGCAAGCGCCCCGTGCGCACGGCGTTGGCGCCTGCGACCCAGCGATGAGGGACTCGACCCGAAGGCTGCCACCGATGAACAACTCGCCGAGGCCGCTCCCGGATTCCCCGTGTTCCGTGTGTGTCCCGTTGACCAAGCATTGGGCCCGTGAGCCAGGAACCGCCTTCCTAAGCTCACCTATGTTTGGTGGCAGTCGACCGAACACGATGCAGCTTCATTGGCGAAGCGATACTGGCGCCTTCGGCGTGTTCAGCTGCGGGTGGCGCGCCAGACGCGTTCTGCAGTGAACGGGAGGTCGAGGTGCTTCACGCCGAACGGCTTGAGCGCGTCGATGACGGCGGATTGGATAGCCGGCGTGGCGACGACGGTGCCGGACTCTCCGATTCCCTTCACCCCAATCGGGTTAAGTGGCGACGGTGTTTCCATTTCGTGAGTTTCGAACGAGATGGTCTCGGCACTGGACACCAGCCCGTAGTCGGAAAAGTTCGACGTGAGTGGCGTGCCGTTCTCGTCGTAGACCATTTCCTCGGTGAGGCACGCGCCCACAGCGAGGCCAAGCCCTCCGTGGACCTGCCCCTCGGCGATCATGTGGTTGAGGATGGTTCCGGCATCATCCACGCACACCATCTGCCGGACCGTGACGGCTCCCGTTTCGGTGTCGATCTCGACGACCGCGACGCACGCGCCGAACGCGAATGATCCTGCGCCCGTCGCCTTGTAGTTTGTCTGAGTCGCCAGCGCACCTATCTGTGGCCAACCAACAGATCTGGTCGGCGTACCGTTGACATGGAAGCCGATCGCAGTGTCGAAGATGATGTCTTCGACTGCCGCTTCGAGCAGTTCAGCCGCACGATCCCGAGCGAGGTCGATGATTTCCCTGGCCGCCTGAAACGTAGCTGACCCGCCGAGCTGCGCCGAACGTGACCCGAGCGTGCCGCCTCCGAAGGTTGCTGCTGGCATGTCGGTGTCGCTGTGCAGCACGGTGATGCGCTCGGCTGGAATGCCAAGTTGGTCGGAGACGAGATCTGCGAATGTCGTCTCGTGTCCTTGGCCGTGTGGTGAGGTGCCGACCACGACGGTGGCGCTGCCGTCGGCGTGCACATCGATGGAAGCCCCTTCACCCTCGCCACCGCCGGTGATCTCGACCGTGCACGATACGCCGATACCGAGTTGTACCGGGTCGTTCGCCTCGCGGCGGCGCGCCTGTTCAATTCGTAAGTTGTCGTAGTTTGCTGCGGCGACACAACGCCATAGCGCTTCTCCGTATCGGCCGCTGTCGTAGGTGGAGCCGACGGCGGTCGTGTAGGGAAACTGATCGTCGCCGACCACGTTGCGGAGGCGAACTTGGACAGGGTCCATGCCGATGGCTGCGGCGAAGAGATCGACTGCACGCTCGATGTCGCACGCAGCTTCAGGCCGACCCGCTCCGCGGAAAGCAACGGTAGGAGTGGTGTTGGTGACGACAGACGTGCCCTCAACCCGAGCCTGCGGAATTGCGTATACCCCGGTGCCCGATGCTCGTAGGTTTGTGGAGATAAAGGTTCCCATGGCCGGGTAGGCGCCGGAGTCCTGCAGCGCTTTCACTTCATATGCGCGAATAGTGCCGTCCCGATTCCCGCCGAGCCGCACCTCGTGAGTGGAGGCGCGCCCGTGGCCCATCGCGACCATCGCCTCGCTTCGCGTCTGGGCCCACCGGATTGGCCGGCCGACACGGCGGGCTAGGAACGCAACCACAACATCTTCGGGATAGCAGCCATAGCCGCTCTTTGCGCCGAACCCGCCCCCGACGTCCGGGGCGATGGCGCGCACCGTCCCAGGTTCCAACCCCAGCGCGCATTCGATGACGTACTTGGCGCCGGCGGGACGTTGCGAACACACCCACGAGGTGAGGCGTCCGTCTTCTCCCCAAACCGCAGCGCCGGCCAGGGGTTCAATGGGGCTGGGGTTGAGCCGTGGATGACGCACGGTCACGTCGATCACCACCTCGCATTCGGCGAAGGGGTCTGTGCTGAACGGGGGCTGAGTCCACCGCAGCGACACGTTGGTGCCGGCAGCTGGATGAAGGAGCAGTTCGTCGGACAACGACTCGTCGAGTTGGGTGATGAAGGGCAGCGGGTCATAGTCGACCACCACCCACTCCAGCGCGTCGGCGGCGATGGCTGCTGTTTCGGCCAGCACAACCGCAACTGGTTCGCCCACGAATCGCACAACCCCGTCGGCGAGCATCGGCCGGACCATTGCCTTGTTCATCAACGGCAATCGCGGTGGAAGCGGCCACACGTCGAGATCGGACGCAGTGAACACGCCGATGACCCCGTCGAGCGCAGCTGCGTCAGTGGAGTCGATCGAGCTGATTGCGGCGTGCGCGATGGTAGAACGGACGAACGCAGCGAAGCATGCACCGTCCAACTCGGGTATTCGGAGGTTGTCGATGAACGTACCTTCGCCGCGCAGCAGCGCAGCGTCTTCTCGGCGCGGTGACTTGTTCGTACTCATACTATGTTTTCCGATCATTCCGTCCGAGTGGTGAGCGGAGGGATCGTAGCGAACGTGACATCACCGAGTGTGTTGAATAGGGCAGTGATGGTGTCTCCAGCAGCGAAGGGTGTGGCCTTCACGAATGACCCGGACAGCACAACGCTGCCTGAGGCGAGAGTGACGCCGAACGTTGCAAGCTTGTTGGCCAACCAGACAACTGCGTTGATCGGGTTGCCCATCACCGCGGAGCCGACGCCGGTTTCTTCGATTGTGCCGTTCTTGTAGAGCGCAGCCCGAGCACGAACGCGATCTCCATCTCGACCAGCGGCCGGTTCAGCCGTGCCATGTCGATGGTCGAGCCTTCGGCGACGATCCAGTCGTCGGTCAGCGTGCCGTAGTCCGGTTCCGCGGCCCCAGACATCCGCTGCATGGCCTTCGACGTGAGGCCCACTTTGTGGCCTTTGACGGTACGCCCTGCGGCGACTTTCAGCTCGGTGACTAGCTGCGCGACGCGATATGCGTCCTCGATGTCGGCGTCGGGGTGGGTAACGGTGAACGGCTCGATTGGTGTCTGGTTCGCTTCAGCGGCAAACAGGGCGTGGGCCATTGCGGTACGTTGCGCGTCGGCGAGCCTCACTTGGTTTCCCCCGCCTTCTCTGCATCGCGCGCCGCCCACCAATCGCCACCCAGGGCCACTCGTCGAATGGCATCGGTGTCATGGGGCTGGTGACCGACCGTATTCGCAGGAGCTGGCTTCTCTGCCACTGTGTTCAACAGACGACCAATTCCGGTGACCTCCACTTCAACCACGTCACCCAGCTGCATCGGCCTCGAGTTCGCGGGTGTGCCGGTGAGGACGACGTCACCCGGCAGCAGGGTGATGTGACGGCACAGGTCGGCAAGGATGTAGTCGATCCCGAACGTCATGTTGGAGACGAGGTCTTCTTGCACCACCGTCCCGTTGATGTATGTACGCAGGGTTTCTTTGCGAATGTCGATGCCAGACACGATGCCTGGGCCGACGGGGCAATAGCCGTCGACACCTTTGACCCTGGTCATGCCGCCTTGGTCGGTTTCGCGGTAGTCGTGCAGCCCGACATCGTTAGCAGGAGCAAAGCCGGCAATGTGATCCCACACGTCTTTGGGGGCGACGTCGGTCATCGGGCGGCCGATGACCGCGGCGATCTCGCCCTCGTAGTTGATGAATTGGCAATCAGCTGGGCGATACAGCGTGCCCCGATGGCTGTTCATTGCCGTGGGCGGCTTTTGGAAGTACGTGGGCTCGCTCAATGCCGGCGCGCGAAACTCGACCCGGCGGGAGTCGTAGTTCAGATGTATACAGATGATCTTTGTGGGGTCACACGGCGGGAGATAGACAGCAGTTGCCTCATCGACGCGACGTCCACCGGGGAGGAGCAGTTCGCGTCCGCCTTCGGTCGGGCTGACCCACTGCGGATACCCGCCGTGAATGATGCGGCGCATCTCGCGTCGCGGTCCTTCCAAAACATTCATGCGTCCCCTTGGAGTGTCGTGGGTCACACAGTAGGTCAAGCAACTCCACCAAGCAAGCGCTTGTTGCATTTGGCTGAGACGCCTGTCACACTCCATGTACTTGCCCGATCGGTGACCGCCGAACTGCAAAGGGGAAAACATGCCTGCCACACGCCCGTCGCGTCCGTCGGTAAACCACTTGGTGTTGGGTGTTCGAGACATCGAGGCGTCGCATCGCTTCTATTGCGACGTGCTCGGATTCGAGCAGTGCGGCACGTTCACCTCGTCGTATCAACCGCCGCCGATCATGCGCTTCTACCGAGGTCACCCCGACCACCATCACGATGTCGCACTGCAGCAGATACCTGACCCGTCGATGGCTCCACCTGTCCAGGCATGGCACATCTTTGCGAAGGCCCCCGGGATCGCCCATATCGCTCTTGCGTACGGGTCGCGCGAGGAATGGCTGGCGCAGCTTGAACACGTTCAGACAATGGACGTGCCGATCGCGCTCCGAGGCAATCACGGTATGACCCACAGCGCATACGTGGTTGACCCCGATGGTCACGGCATCGAAATGGTTTACGAGGTGCCGGCCGAAGTCTGGGAAGGCGACCTCGATGCTGCCCTCAGCTATTTCGAACCGCTTCCCAACCGCGGCCCCGAAGTGCTGCAGGACTCAACCGACTACGTGCGTTTCGACGCGCCCTCCTGAGACAAGACGAAGGACGAGGAACGAAACGATGACAGCGCGTACCGGGCAGGACTACCGCAACGGACTCCGGGCAACCTCACGCGAAATTTGGCTCGCCGGTGAACGGGTGGAGAGTGTCATCGACCACCCGATGCTTGCACCGGGCGCCGAGGCGATCGCTGCCTATTACGACCTGCAACATCAGTACGCAGACGAGTTGCTGATGCCTGACCCCGAGACCGGCGAGCCAATCAACGTTTCGCACATGGCGCCCCGATCTGTCGACGATCTGCACCGGCGCCATGTGGGCCTCGTTCGGATCTCGGAACTGAGCATGGGGGTGATGGGGCGCACCCCGGACTACATGAACGTGACGTTTGCTGGCTTCGCAGACGACCGCACCCGATGGGCCGGTCCAGATGACCGCAACGCCGAAGGCCACCAGAACCTCGTGGCATTCCAGAAGCGTCTTCGCCGCGATGACCTATCGCTCACGCATACGATCATTCACCCAACTGTCGACAAGGCAAAAGACTCGTCGTTCGTTGGCAACCCTGTGCCCCTGCACAAGGTTGGTGAGACAGCCGACTCGATCATCGTGCGCGGGTGCCGATTGCTGGCCACCCTGGCGCCGTACGCCGACGAGCAAACGGTGTACCCGTCCACCCCGCTCCCGCCTGACGCTAGCGACTTCGCCCTGTCGTTCACGGTGGCGATGGACTCGCCCGGACTGGTGTTCCTGTGCCGAGACAGTGGCATACGGCCAAACGTCAGCCCCGTCGACGCGCCGTTCTCTACGCGCTTCGACGAGCAAGACGCGCTCTGCATCTTCGACAACGTCGAGGTCCCAAAGCGCAACGTTTTCATAGATGGCAGTCTCGATGCCTACAACCAGGTCATGGGCATGTCGCCGTGGTGGCCGAACATCATGCAGCAGACTACAATCCGCGCGCTTACTAAACTGGAGTTCGCGTACGGCTTGCTCGTCCGGATGGCCGAAGCGGTGAACGACACCTCCGAGCGAACCATGGAGATGCTCGGCGAGGTGGTTGGCTACATCGAGGTCACCCGCAACGCAATCCTGCTTTCAGAACTCAACGCGAAAACGTGGGAAAGCGGCGGGGTGTACCCCGAGGCTCGGGCGCTGCATCCGATGCGGGCGCTGCTGCCTGACTGGTTCACGCGGGTGAACGACATCATCAAGACTGTCGGAAGCCACAATCTCCTCGCGGCCGCTAGCTGTGAGGCACTGGTCAACCCGCGGATCAGCGCGTTGATGACCGAATTCCAACCGGGGGCGAATGGTATGTGTGCAGATACTCGGTCGGCGGTCTACCGCGTCGCGTGGGACTTCACGGGGTCCCTGCTCGGCAGCCGCAACGAACTCTACGAGCGGAACTATTTGTCGTCTGCCAAGACGAACCGTATGTCGTCGCAACGCTCCTACTCGGCACTGAATCGCGAACGCGGCAACGAACTTGTAGACAAGCTTCTTGCCGACGCTCGCAGCCGATAGCAAGTCGACACCCGCCCGTGCCACGCCGAACTCCAAGTCACACCCTGATCAACAGAACGAGACCCTCATGACCACCACTCCAATCCCCAGTATCGAGATGCTGGACCCGACGTGGTTCACCGCCATGTTGCGCTCCTCCGGGCAGCTGTCCAACAGTCAAGCCGTGTTGAAGGCCACACCAACCCGAATTGGTGAAGGCGCTGGAATGGCGAGCCTCTTGTGGCGAGTGAGCCTCACGTACGGCACACCGACCGGCACACCCTCCGCTGGACCAGATTCGGTCATCGTTAAACTGGCTACCGACGATCCGCACCGCCTGTTCATCATGCAGACGGCGAAGTTCTACGCACGCGAAGTCCGCTTCTACGAAGACCTTGCAGCCGACGCGCCGGTCAGGGTGCCGCGTTGCTTTCACTCCGCTATCGATGCTGAAACGTCAATGTTCGTTCTCGTGCTCGAAGATGTCGGTCAGCTTCGGCACGTGGACCAACTCGTCGGATGCGGCTTCGCTGATGCAATCCAAGCACTTCGTACGCTCGCGAAGTTTCAGGCTCACTGGTGGGGTGAGGAACTCAGCGACCTGGCCACAACATTCATGCCGATGGACGACGGTTTCAACCAGTTCGTCGTTCCGATGCTTCACCAGCAGAGTTGGCCAGCAGCTCGCGAGGCACGTCCTGATCTGTGGCCCGACCACGTTTCAGCGTTTCTCGATGGCTTTGTTGCCAAGGTGCCCGAGATACTCGACGGGCTGATGGGCCCGAACACGCTCATCCACAACGACTATCGGGTTGACAACTTGCTCTGGGACGGAGATGAAATCGTCGTCCTGGACTTTCAGATGAGTTCAATCGCATCTGGCCTGCTTGACTTCGCGTACTTCGTTGGGCAGTCGATTCAAAAGGAGGTCCGGCGGGAACGGTTCGATGAGCTCCTCGATGCATATCTGTCCGAACTGGCGGCCAACGGCGTCGAGCTCGATCGTGAGACGGCGATAGACAAATACCGCCGCGCCCTGGTGTTCGGTTTCATGTGGCCGCTAGGCCTGATGGGCAGCTACAGCACGCTCGACCCGCGTGGCCGTGAGCTCGCGCAGGTCATGCTCGACCGCCACCTCTCGGCTGTGCACGACATCGACGCGCTCTCCCTCTACCCATGACCTCTACCCGTGACCTTTAGCCGTGACCGCTGCTGATGACCGCTGTGGGTTCCAGCCCGTCGACGTAGCGTGGTTCGGGTGACGCCTGCTGCCCGTGCCCGGCCCAAGGTACGGGCGCGTCGCCAGGAGATTCTGGATACGGCAACCTCGGTGTTCGCGGAGAAGGGCATCGTCGCCACCACCGTGCGCGATATCAGCGAACGAGCTGGCATCCTGTCGGGAAGCCTCTATCACCACTTCGCGTCGAAAGAGGAAATGATCTCCGAGATACTGGCCCCGGTTGTCGAATCGCAAGTTGAAGGTTTCGACCGCATCGTTGCCGCCGTTGACGATCCGAAGGAGATTCTTCGGCGTCTGATTGCTGCGGCGATCATGCAGACCGCGGCGAACCCACAAGTCGCACGAATTCTTCGACAAGACGAACATCACATCGGCGACCTACCGGGCCTCGACGAAGTCGTTCGACAACGCCGCGCTATCCGGGCCCGAGTCGAGGCGGTCATTGCGGACGGCATCGAAGCCGGGCAATTCCGAGCCGACTGCGACCCCAGAGTCACATCGATGGCGTACTTCGACATGGTGCTCGGTGCCTACCGCCATCTTGAACCAATCGGCGACCGCAACGCCGCTCAAGTCACCAACGAGCTGACCACGCTGATACTGCGCGGCCTTGAGGCGATGCCTTCCACGCAGGCCTGACCACGCACCGGCGATTCCCTGAACAAGCCCCTTAAGACTTTATCCAGTTCAACTGGAGCGGTTGCTGGATCAGGCGACTTTCAGGTATGGTCTCGACAGACACGACAAGAGCCCGTACGTGTTGGGTCGGCCAGTTTTCCGGTCCGGGAGCGGTGCTCCAGCCCTCGGTAGCGCATTCACTTCATCAGAGAATGCCCCGGGAGGACTGATGGATCCCATGGATACTTCGACCGTGATCGTGTCACGGCGGAATGTTGCGCCGACACTGGACGAGGACCCCGACTGCACGGTTGTTTGGTTGGGCGGTGAGCATGACATTTGTACTGCTGGGGATGTCGCTGCTGCGCTGCGCACAGCGGAGGGGCTCGACGGCGCCGATATCGTGATCGACCTGCGTGCTGTGCAGTTCATGGGTTCGGCGATCATCACCGTGTTTCTGGAAGCCGAATCCCGTCTCCGGGGCGAGTCACGGAGGTTAATGCTGCGTCGCCCGTCGAGGAGTGCACAGCGAGTTGTTGAGCTGTGCGGGCTGCAAGCGCTCTTCGAACGCGGCGCGAAGCTCGAACGCTCGACCGTGCCAAACGGGGCCCTCGCGACGTGGGTTTCAGTTCCAGTTGCAGTTCTCGTCAAGCACCCGGAGACAACGCCCTCGGACACAATTGCTGTGCCGGGCAATACGTCGAGTCTCGACCAGACCTTCCACGTGACTCGCTCCGCTAGGTTGGCTTGGTGAAATCGCTGAATTTGCAGGCTTTTGGCGAGTGGTTCTGAATCGTGTCAGAGGATCGACGCCTTCGAATTCTTGATTTGCTGGTCGGCCCCAGGGCACCCGAACTGGAGACGTCGCGTTTGTGTGAGGTCTGTGCCGAAGTAACTGAAATGACCGGCGCTGGGATCATGCTGATGTCCGGTGACCTGCCGGGCGGCTCGTTGTGCAGCACCAACGCGGTGAGTGCCCTCATCGAGCAATTGCAGTACACGCTTGGTGAAGGCCCATGTTTGGACGCCCACAAGCTGGACCGGGCGGTCTTAGAACCCGACCTGCAAAGTCCAGCGACCGTACGGTGGCCAGCGTTCGCCGGCCCCGCGATCGACGCGGGCGTGCGAGCCGTTTTTGGGTTCCCACTCCAAGTTGGAGCGGTCCGTCTCGGAGCGCTCGACCTGTACCGAGACCGGCCAGGACCGCTGAGCGTCGGCCAGCACGCCGACGCACTGATCCTTGCTGAAGTCGCTGCGCAATCGGTGTTGATATTGCAGGCGCACGCGTTTCCGGGTCAACTGGCCGCCGAACTTGAAGCCGGGTCGGACTTCTTATACGCGGTGCATCAGGCTTCGGGCATGGTTGCGGTGCAACTCGGTGTCAGCGTTGGTCAAGCACTGATACGCCTGAGGGCGCACGCGTTTGCCAGCAACCAAACCGTCGCTGAAGTGGCAGCAGCGGTTGTGTCGAGGACCCTTCGGCTAGCCGATCACGACCCCGGGAATGCAGGAATTGACCGATGAGCGAGAAATCGAAACGCCATATGGTTCGTCGGCTAACTGCCATACCATATTCTCAGCTGTGACGCCTTGAACAGTAAGCGGCGGACGTGGCCGAAGTGAGAGGAAACTCCATGCCTAACCAGACAATGTTGGCCAAAACGCTCATACAATTGGCAGACACGCTCGTCCAAGACTTCGACGTAGTCGAGCTCCTTACATTGCTCGCTGACCGGTGCGTGGAAGTCCTCGAGGTCGACGCTGCCGGACTCATGCTCGCAGCCCCAGACGGAACGCTTCGGCACATCGCTGCGTCCAGCGAAGCGATGCGACTTCTGGAACTCTTCGAACTGCAAACCAAAGAAGGTCCGTGCCTGGACTGCTACCGCAGCGGCACACCTGTCGTGAATCTCGATCTCGCTACCGTGAACGGGCGTTGGCCACGATTCGCCCCGCAGGCGCTCGCGGCTGGCTTCAACTCGGTGCACGCCCTGCCCATGCGACTGCGCAACACCGTGATCGGGGTCATCAACCTGTTCCATGTTCCAACAGGTCGGATGCGACCTGCCGAGGTGGAAGCAGCACAGGCGTTTGCTGATATAGCCACAATCGCCATCCTGCAGCACCGCGCTTCGTTGGAAATTCAAGCGGTGAACACTCAACTCAAAGAAGCGCTCACCAGCCGAATCATGATCGAGCAGGCAAAAGGAATGGTCGCTCAACGTCAAGGCCTCAACATGGAAGAAGCCTTCTCGGCACTGCGGAACCACGCCCGCAACCACAACATGCGGCTGCTCGACCTCGCCCAGAACATCATTGACGCCGACCCATCCGGGCCTGCGCTTGTCCTTGACAAGGTGCCACCGATCAAGGCGCGCTGACGGGCTCGCCTCGCGGCACTCATCGCTGGTTTCCCAGCCGAACGAAGTCGTCGGTGTGACCGCACGATTACGGTTCAGAGGTGTCCAATCGCGTGGTAAACGGTGTCCCCGACGCACTCACCGCGGCATTGGTGTTCGGAGCATCGACGCCGCTCGCGAAACGTCTTGGCGACGGCGTCAACCCGCTGGTGATGGCTGGACTGCTGTATCTGGGATGCGGGGTCGGATTGTCGGCAAGCCTTGCGGCGTGGCGGTCGCAGCAGAGCAAGATCCGCCGTAGTGACACTCAGGCGCTTCTGGGAATTGTTGTCTTTGGTGGGATGCTCGCTCCCGTCTTGTTGATGACCGGGCTCCGCACGACTCCTTCAGCCACTGCCTCACTGCTCCTGAATCTCGAGGCGGTATTCACCGCCCTTGGGGCATGGGTTTTTGCCCGAGAGCATGCCGATCGCCGCATTGTGATCGGGATGGTGGTCATCGTTGCCGGTGGAGTGCTGCTCACATTCCAGCCCGATGGCGGCTTCGGGTTCACGTCGGGGGCGTTCGCGATCATCGGAGCGTGTTTGTGCTGGGGTATCGACAACGTCGTCACGCGACCGCTTGCCGTCCGAGACCCTCGGCAGATCGCTGCTGTGAAGGGACTTGTCGCTGGAGCGGTCAACCTAGCGATGGGCCTGACCGTGGGCGGTGGTCACCTGCCCGGTGTCGCGCGGACTCTTGGGGCGATGGCGACAGGTCTTGTCGGTTACGGCATCAGCCTTGTGCTTTATGTGCGAGCCGTTCGCCAACTCGGCACGGCCCGCACCGGTGCGTACTACGCAGCTGCACCGTTCGTCGGGGCTGCAATTGGACTGATCTGGTTGCGCGAACCAGTGGCTTGGTCGTTCGTCCCAGCCCTGCTGTTGATGCTGATCGGTTTGGGGATACACATTACCGAAACGCACGTTCATATGCACACACACGTTGCGCTTCAACATGCCCACGGACACCATCACGACGAACACCACGTTCACCCAGACACGGTGGATTCAGCGGAAGCGTTTCCTCGCCACGAACTCGAGCATGCACACGAACCGTTAGCGCACGATCATCGACACACTCCTGATCCTCACCACCGCCACGATCACTAACTCCCTCGGGCACGCATGCAAACCAATTGAGTGCATGTATTGGCCTGGACGTCGCGTCCCCCACGAGCCTTCGCGTCCTCTCAGTGACGACCCTCCGGGGACGCGAAGGCGCGTGCAGGACGCGAACTCGGCAAGCGAACTCGGCAAGCGACAGGCAAGCAATGGCCGAATTCAGTGGACGGTGACCGTTCCTTCGGTACCGTCCACGGTGACCATTGACCCGTCGGCGATGATCTCGGTGGCGTCGGCTACAGACACTACGCACGGAATGCCCAGTTCGCGCGAAACGATCATGGCGTGGCTGCCTTGCGCACCAACGTTGACCACCACGGCTGATGCCGCCACCATGAGCGGCACCCACGATGGATCTGTCTGGGGGGCGATCATCACATCGCCGGGCTCAAGGCCGACGGGGTCGCTGGCGTCGCGCACGATGCGGGCACGTCCGGTGGCCGCGCCGCCTGAACCCGCAGAGCCACGAAGGACGGTGCCAGCACTTGCACGATCCGTTGGCTTTGCATCACGGCGCGTCATCTCGGACAGCAGCGGCACTCGTTTGTTCACAACGAATACCGGCTCGTAGCCGAACAGCGTTTTGTACTGATCCCATCGCTGAGAGATCAGTTCTGGGAAGCCGGTTGCGTCCGCGCGGAGCTTATCCAGCTCTCCGTCGGTGACCATGAACAAATGCTCGACGTCGGCAGTGACACCGCGCTCGACCAGTCGCTCACCATATGTGTACAGAGCAACTCGCGCCTCGTTGATGACTCGGACCACGTTGGTCTTTGCCCGTTCGCGCCCTGCCAGGAACAACTGAGCCGACTTGAGCGCTACCTCGAACAACCCAGCAGTCTCTGGATCATTGGCAACCTTGGCCCTGATCTCTGCGACCAGTCGATCGCGTTCGGCCACCGATGCCACTTGCCGGCGTGCAGGTGCCTGGGCCTCGTCGGACCGACGCATCAGGTCGATGGCTGCCAACGCTGCACGTGGCTTCAGCTCCCACGACGGGGCGCGGAGGTCGTACTCGTTCTGCCCGCGGAACCCGTGATCGTGGAAGAACGTGTCGAGCTGTTTGAGATAGGCCGCTGCTGCTGGGTCTTGCGAGGAGCGCAACATGCCAAGCACTGCGTCTGCTCCAGCGTCAAATGCCGCGGCGACAACCGCAGATTGGTTTGCCAATCGCCCGAGTTCCCACATTGCGTGCGACGGCGCAGCGGAGTCCACCTCGATGCCGGCCAACAGGCGAATGGTCATCGTCGGATCACCAAGCCCCTCGCATACCGCGCCCAACGCGCCGGTTCCGACGGCGGACAGCGACGACACAATTATGGCGTTCTCGAACGTCTGCTGAACGTAGGCCATCATCGAACGGGCACGGGCGTGCAGTGCGGAATCGGTCATCGACGAGAGATCGGGCCGAGTGTCGCGCAGGTGTTTGGCTAGCGACTTGTCGGCATCGAGTTCCGGCAGCGACTGCACCGACATCGCCCAACCGACCGATTCGCCAAGCTTTGTTTCGTGCTTGGCCGAGTCGTGCCATGCCTGGTGTTCATAAGCTGGAACTTCGGCTCGTTCGTCGAAGAAAGCCTTGTCGATCAACTCCGGTGAGGCGCCGGGCATGCGGGCGCCGAACACGCGCGTCATGGTGAGTGGGTTGTAGGGGTAGCCGCCGAAAACCTTGAAGAGATCAGGACGATGCGGTTCAACGAACTCGTCGAAGTCGAGCGCACCGATGTGGATATATGCGTCACGCAAGCCCGTGCACATGCCTTGGCGCAGTACAAGGGATTGTCCGAGCGGACTGAAGGGGTCGGGGAACACGTCGGCAGCGTTGCCACGCGTCCAGGCCGGGAAACGCTCGTCAAGCGTGGAATCACAGAACCATGTGTTGTCGCTCACGTTCTGACTGTATCTTCACGCTCCTGCCGCGGCGATTCGAACGCGATTCGAACGCGATTCGAACGCGTTTGAAAGCTGTGTCAATGCCTGGTCAACCGTCGGGGCGAATAGCGGGCATTGCAACTACCGCTGCGTGCATCAGCGCTGCCATCATGTTGGCGCTCGTTGCACTGGTCTGATGCACTACCGGCGAGGCAGCAAAGCGCTCAAGGTCTAAAGTCCGACTTGTGAGCGAGTCTGTGTCGCAGTCCTTGCGGATTGCAGTGGTGTCGCCAATAGCGTGGCGCACACCGCCGCGGCACTACGGCCCATGGGAGCAATTCGCGTCGTTGCTCACCGAAGGACTTGTACAACTGGGTCACGACGTCACCCTGTTCGCAACAGGAGATTCCCTCACAAGTGCGAAGCTTTGCGCGACGGCACCCCACGGTTGGTCCGACGGCGAAGGGGTCGAAGGCGACGATCGGATTGATGCGAAGGTTGCGGAGTGCATACACATTGCAGACGTGTTTGAACGGGCGGATGATTTCGACGTCATCCACAACAGCTTCGACTTTCTTCCGCTGACCTACAGCAAGCTTGTGGCAACTCCCGTGGTGACCACCATTCACGGCTTCTCGTCATCGCAAATCGTTCCGGTGTACAAGCGCTACGACACGTCGAGCACCTATGTAGCTATCAGCGACGCGAATCGTCATCCGGACCTGCACTATGCAGCAACCATCCATCATGGTATTGACACGGCCGCTTTCGTCCTTGCTTCTAGCGTTTGTGAGCACTTGCTTTCATTCGCTCGGATCCATCCAGACAAGGGGACGGCGGACGCGATTCGCATCGCGCAACAGTGCGGACGCGTGCTTCACATCGCAGGTATCGTGCAGGACGAGCGTTACTTTCGTGACGAAGTGGAGCCGCACATCGACGGCGAACGCGTCGTGTATCTGGGGGGTGTTCCGGCCGACCAGCGCTCAGCCGTACTCGGCAACGCATTTGCGTTGCTTCATCCAATCGGATTCGACGAGCCGTTCGGTTTCAGCGTTGTTGAGGCGCTTGCGTGCGGAACGCCGGTTGTTGCGTTCGATCGGGGGTCCATGCGCGAGTTGATCGACCACGGCAGCACCGGGTTTCTCGTGAAGGACGTCGTCGGTGCTGCTGCAGCTATTGCACGTGTGGCTGAGCTCGACCGTGCCGCGATTCGATACGCCGCTGTCCGCCGCTTTGACCGGTCGGTGATGGTTGACAGGTACGTCGAGGTGTACCGGGCGATGCTGCGCACAGCGATGGCGCGTTGAGCGCGCCGTCGTTGCATGCAAGTGCACGATTGCATGCGCAAAGCAGGTGGGCACCGATGACGGCTTCTCTGTGAAGCTTGCAAACTCAGTGTGAACGGCCCGAACCGATTATGCGTGGGTGTCATCGCCGAAATCTGACGCTAACGAACGCGTGTTCGGATCGAGGAGATATGCTTGGAGGGTGATGAGCGCTGCTGTGCAGACAACCCTGTGGGCGGGTCTGGAGATTGGCGCGGCCTGTACGTTCGATTCGCTCGACTCCGTCGAGCACATCGACTTGTCGCCCGGCGCGTGGGTCGAGGTGAAACGGTCTTGGGTGCGCGGAGGGTTCGGCCTGTTCGATGACCTTGTCGCATCACCGCTTTGGCGCGCCGAGCGACGGCGTATGTACAACACGGTGGTCGACGTTCCGCGGCTGCTCCGATTCTTCGGGACGGGCGATGCCGTGCCGTGGCCAGAGTTGGTGGAGGCGCGTCACCTACTGTCGCAGCACTACCAGTCAACCTTGGGCGAGGGTTTCGCCAGCACCGGTTTGTGTCTTTACCGAGACGGACAAGACAGCGTTGCGTGGCACGGCGACACCATCGGCCGCGGTGCCACGGAAGACACTGTGGTTGCCGTGCTGTCACTTGGGGCGACGCGCACGTTCGCGATGCGGCCCAAGGGCGGCGGGCGAACCAACCGATTGCGTGCAGATCACGGCGATCTCATCGTGATGGGCGGCAGCTGCCAACGCACCTGGGATCACGCAATCCCGAAGACTGCTCATGCGGTCGGCCCGCGTGTGTCCGTGCAGTTCCGGCCGGCCGGAGTGAGCTGAATTTTGGGGGCAGCCAGACGCCGCCGCGATTTGAAACCACCTGCAACGGCTGACCTGTGTGGGTTGTGTTGCGCCCAACGCAACACGGCCCACAACTACTGGGCGAAGCTAGCTACTTCGCGGGGAACGCGGCAGGTTGGAATAACTCGATGAAGTTCCCAGACGGGTCTTGCAATAGCACCTGGGACCCGCCTGGGCCGCTCACAATCGGGTTGCGGAATTTCAGGCCCGCTGCGCTGAGGCGTTCGAACTCGGCAGCTACATCGGTGACGTGCAAGTGGATACGGTTCCAACCACCGGGCGTAGGCTGCGTCCCGTCGGCCATGGAGCGCCCGGCAGAACTCATTGGCCCGCTGAGCAAGAGGCGAAGTCTTCCGCGGGCGACATCTGCGAAGGCAGGTGGAAACGCGTTCAGAACTTCGAATCCGAGATGAGTTGTGTAGAACTCGGTCGCTTCGGCGACGTCGTTGACGATGTAGCGAACGTTGACGTATTCGTCGGTCATGATGAGGTCCTTTGTTCAATGGTTTCGGGCGGGGCTGGCTTGAATCGTCGAGTTCCGCGATGAGGTAGCCGATGCGCGACTCGAGGTCTTCAGCGACCCGGTCGAACGGGTAGGCGATCCGTAGCCGGGTGATGGGTCGGCGATGCTCCAGTGGGAAGTCACGGGGGGATCTTGACCGAGCACGATTCTCATCCGGCTTGCAGCTAGTTAGAAACGAGCGAGCCGTGTTCCATCGCGAACGTCTGTGTCGCAAGCGCGCTTATGTCTTTGGGGTTGTGCGACACCAAGACTGTCGCACCCTGGAACCCATGGAGGTAGCGGGCGAGATCGTCGCGAACTTCACTTCGTGACTCGCTGTCAATGGCGGCGAACGGCTCGTCGAGCAGAAGCACATCGGGCATCGTCGCGAGTGCCCGTGCGAGCGCGACGCGTTGTGCCTGCCCGCCGGAGAGCGTCGAGGGCTTGTGATGCGCGTGGTTCAACACGTCCAACCGTCGCAACCAATCTGACGCCTCGTCTCTAGCTGCGCTGTGTTTCATGCCTCGACACTGAAGCCCAAAGGCCACGTTGTCCAGCGCGCTGAGTTGGGGGAACAGGCGGTAGTCCTGAAACACCACGCCGACACGGCGTTGCGCTGGAGGCACGAGCACGTCGGCAGCAGGATCGTCCACCACCGTCGTGCCGATCGTGATCTGTCCTTCATCGATGGGCTGAAGACCAGCGATGGCGCGCAGCACTGTGGTCTTACCCGCCCCGTTCGCCCCGACGAGCCCGACGACTTCTCCACGTTGCACCGTGAAGTCTACGTCGATCGTGAGTTGCGGATAGCGGACGACTATCTGGGAGTGCAGGAACCCAGTCATGCGCGAAGTACCAGCCGGTGGCGCAGCGTGATCAGGATCGCAAGCGAAATAGACACAAGTACGAGGCTCAACATGATGGCTGCCGGCGGGTTCGTCTCAAACGCCTGGTAAACCGACAACGGTACGGTTTGGGTAGCGCCGGGGAAGTTGCCTGCGAAGGTGATAGTTGCGCCGAACTCGCCCAGCGCCCTTGCCCAGCACAGCACGCCGGCCGCAACGAGCGCCGGTCGTAACGCGGGCAGCGTGACCTTGCGGAAGATGGTCCACCGCGACGCGCCGAGTGTGGCAGCGGCTTCTTCCAATCGACTGTCGGAACTCGCAAAGGCGCCTTCCATCGACAGCACGAGGAAAGGCATGGAGACGAACGTTTCTGCGGCGATTGCACCTGCGGTGGTAAACGGCAGTCGGATGGAGAACCAGTCGAACAGGTACCGACCGATGATTCCGTTGCGTCCGAGAGCCAGCAACAACGCGAGGCCGCCCACCACCGGTGGCAAAACGACCGGCAACGTCGTCACCGCCCGCAGCACTGAACGGCCGCGAAACACTGTGCGCGCCTGAATCCACGCAAGGGGAACGCCGAACAGGAAGCTCAGTGCCGTGGCCGACACCGAACACACCAACGAGAGGCGGAGTGCTTCGCTGACTTCTGGTTCCGAGATGATTGACCACGAGTTCCGCCATGGGGCACGGAGCACCATCGCTACGAGCGGAAGCACGAACAGCGCAGCTCCGAAACCGGCGAGCACGATGAAAGCTGCGGGCGGCCGGGTGCGTCCTCGTCGGGTTGATTTCGTCTCTTCTGGTGACCGTGTCATTTCAACGGCAAGAACTTGTACCGGGCCAGGATCGCCTGAGCCGCTGGTGACAGTGCGAACGCCACAAACCCTGCCGCTGTCGTTTTGTTGTTGCTGGCCGAGAGGGCTGCGACAGGGTAGGTCGCGATGATGTTCTGGTGATCGTGTATAGCGACACCGTCTACTCGGTAGTCGTCGATTGCCACGTCGGTGATGTATACGATGCCAGCGTCGATCTCCCGAAGCGCAACCTTGGTGACGATGGCTCCCACGTTGGACTCGAGAGTCTTCGGGGTGAGGACGACGCGAGCCTTCGCAAGAACCTGTCGGGCGTAGTCACCGACCGGGACCCCGGGAGCACCCAACGCGATGAACACTTCGGGCTTGGCAAGGTCGGCCAGCGACCCAATTCGCAGCGGGTTTCCTTCGCCCACCACGATCATCAGCTTGTTGCGAGTGAACGTGGCGGGTGAACCGTCGATCGCTTTCGCCGCCAGCAGTTTGTCCATGTTGGTCGTGTCTGCCGACGCGAACACGTCGGCCGGAGCACCGTTCGTGATCTGGGTTACCAGCGTCGATGATCCAGCGAAGTTCAGGCCGACGTTCACGCCGGGGTTGGCCTCCTCGAAGGCCGACGCGATTTCGGTGAACGAGGCGCTCAGCGACGTCGCTGCGAACACGTTGATCGAACCGCTCAGCCTGCCAATCGACCCGGGAGCAATTGAGGTGGCCGGGGTTGCTTTTGGCTTCGACAGTGTTGTCTTCGGTTTGGTTGACGGCGAGGTCGTGCTGAACACAGCGAAGGCACCGGCAATGACAACACAAGTGATCAGCAACGAAACGATTTGTGAGCGCGGTCGCATCTCTAACTCCTTGCCGCTCGGTGGCTGTTCAATGATTGACTACACGATAACGTCAACCGAGGCAACCATTGACCCACCTCGAAGCGCGTCGAGGAACGCAATAGCCGCCTGGGCGAACTCGACACGCCAGAGCCGCACAGGGTCGCCCGGGTGTTCGGCGAGGTCCGCGCTCCGATTGGCAAGGTGCACCTCGAACTGCGTCAGCTGAGCCGAAACCAGCTGATCACGATCAAGGCCCATCAGGTCGCAAACCACAATCTTGAGCAGCAGTTCGCTGCGAACGTCTCGTGGGTGAGAGACCGGGAGGGTGAGCCAGATCCGAAGTGCTTTGCGGCCCTTTGGCGTCAACGCCACCACGGTTCGAGTGGGGCCACCGTGCCCAGCCTCTTCGCCGCTGGCGCGAACCAATCCCATGTCGGTGAGGGTTGCAATCGCCCGGTAGGTCAGCGGGCGGGACATCGACCATACCCGGCCCAGGTCGCCATCGGGGGCCAACCGCTTTGCGACAGCGAAACCGTGTAGCCGGCCTTGCGCTAACGCAGCGAGGCATGCCCACTCGCCGAGCAGCAACCCGGGTTGTCTCAGGCGTACCATGCACTCAGTGTTTCACCTGCCGCCGCGTTTGCCGCTCACAGCCCTCACACTGCTTCCGCGTGTACTGATCTGGCCAGCGTTGCGGCAAGCGGCGTGCGGTAAACCCGAGTAGCCGAGCCAAGTAGTTGTGGTTTGTGCTGCACTGGGAGCAACACAACCCACAACTATTGGTTCCGAAACCCACCTAGCCGGAGGAAGACGAAATGACCAGAATCGAAACGGCGCTCGTCGGAGCTAGGGCTGCGGCGCACCAGGTTCGCCTCACCGAAGCCCATTGTCGCATCGATGAGTTTGCCGACCTGGTAAGCCAAACCACCAACGTTGCTGACTACCCACACGCAGCACGCGTCGAGCGCAACGTGCTCGTGTACAGCGGTGATGCGGTAAGGGGGTGGCTTCGCGATCCGGCCGAAACCCAAGCAATCGCTGGCGAGATCGTCCATGTCCTCGCCGACGGTCCTGGTGTCGTGCTCTTCGAGAACGCGTTCCCAGATCATTGCGTGCTCGACCGGGTCACTGCAGTGTTCGACGCGATCATCGCGGACGAGGCAGCGAGCGGTGCGCCGGCCGGCGATCACTTTGCAGCCCCCGGCGCCAACAGCCGCGTGTGGAACGCACTCGAAAAGCTGGCTGTGAGGGACCCCGAGGCGTTCGTCGACTACTACTCCAACGACATCATGGCTCTGGCCGCGAACTCGTGGCTTGGCCCTGGCTACCAGATGACGTCTCAGGTCAACGTTGTACGGCCGAGTGGCAAGGCGCAGAACCCCCACCGTGACTACCACTTGGGGTTCTTGGACAACGACGTGGTCGAAAATTACCCGGCCCACGTGCACCTGTTCTCTGCGCAGCTCACGTTGCAAGGTGCTGTTGCCCACTGCGACATGCCACTCGAGAGCGGCCCAACGATGTACCTCCCGTATTCCCAGCAATACCTTCCGGGTTACGTCGCATGGAGGATGTCTGAATTCCGCAGCTACTTCGACAAGCACTATGTGCAGTTACCACTTAGCAAGGGTGATGCCGGCTTCTTCAACCCAGCGGTGTTCCATGGAGCGGGTACGAACGTGTCCGCAGACATTCAACGAATGGCAAACCTCATCCAGGTCTCTTCCGCTTTTGGACGCGCGATGGAGACGGTCGACCGTTGCAAGATCGCCAAAGCGATCTACCCGGTGCTGCGGCAGCGGCGAGGAAATCCGTCAAGCACAGATTCAATCCGCAACGCCCTCGTCGCAGCCACCGATGGTTATCCGTTCCCCACCAACCTCGACCGTGACCAGCCGCTCAGCGGGTTGACCCCGCTAGCCCAAACCGACCTTCTGCAACAAGCCCTCAACGAGGACTGGGAACCGGCGCGGGTGCACGAAGCTCTCGACGCTTACGAGTTCCGACGGAACACCTGATGGGCCATGTGCGGGTTGGTGTTGTCGGCACTTCTTGGTGGACCGACGCGATGTATCTTCCGGCCCTCAGTGCACATCCGGCCGGTTCAGTCCAAGCAATTTGCGGCCGGGATCTCCGAACAGCCACCGAGATCGCCGCGAAGTGGGAGATCCCGCACGTCTATACCGATTGGCGCAAGTTGCTTGCCGACGGCGATATCGATGCGCTCATCGTCGCAACGCCGAACGACACGCATTATCCGATCACCATGGAAGCGCTCGCCCGCGGTATGGCCGTGCTGTGCGAGAAGCCGCTCTCGCTCGATGCGACTTCCGCCGCTGAGATGGTTGCCGCGGCCGATGCTGCTGGCGTCACCACCATGACGCCATTCACGTATCGGTGCATGCCCGCAGCCAGGTGGACCAAACAGTTGATCGACGACGGCTACATCGGGCGCCCGTATCACCTGCACCTTCGATATTTCACTGGATATGCTCGTGGCGGCGAGTACTCGTGGCGGTTCGACAACGACACTGCAGGCGCCGGGGTTGTCGGCGATCTCGGCACTCATTGGATCGACATGGCTCGCTGGCTGTTGGGCGAGATCGTCGCCGTCAGTGCGACGCTGGATCGCTTCATCGGGCGTGGCCCGCGCCCCGATGGCAGCGCATATGAGTCTGCCGAAGACTCTGCGTTGATCCAGTGCCGGTTCGAGAGCGGCGCGCTGGGTGTTCTGCACGTCACCGCAGTTGCGTGGGAGGGCACGCCCTTCGGGCAGATCCACGAACTAGACCTCCACGGAAGCGCCGGTACTCTGCACGCATACAATGATTGGGACGCGGTGCAGGAGGTGCGCGGCGTCCGTTCCGGCGAGCCCGGACCAGCCGCTGTGCTGCCCATCCCCGATGAGATTTGGCAGGGGGTCCGCAGTGACACCGTGCACAACACCTACCGCGACGTTTTTCGCACAACTGAGTCGCAAGCCCGTGCGTGGCTCAGCGCGGTCGCAGCCGGCACAAAGGTGCAACCCGACTTTGCCGCTGGGGCCCGCGCACAAGTGATCGCAGATGCTGCGCTGCGCAGCGCTCGAGACAACGGTGTTTGGGTCGACACGCAATAGGTGACCCAACGCACACCAATATCACTCTGACCATCGGCCAAACCCGAGAACTCGGCCAAAACGCCGCAAGTTTTCTGCCCATTTAGGCCGAGTTGCGCGTATGTTCGGGGCAACTCGGCACGCAGAAGTTCAAGCAGGAGACCGTCCACCGCAACGGGATAGATTTGACATCGTGATCCGCTACTCCAGACGGGCGTTCCTGGGCGTTTCCGGTGCCGCCGCAACGTTAGGGGCTCAGGCAGCTAGTGACGCTGTCGCTGCGGCCGCTGGCGGGCCCTCATCGTCGGTCCGCCGAACGAAGGTATCCGGGTCGTGGAAGATGCCTGCCGAAGAATCGCCCCACCGACGCACGTGGATGTGTTGGCCATCCTCGCGGCAGGTGTGGGGCACAGACCTCGGGGATGTACAGGACAACATCCTCACGATTGCTGCCACTATCGCTGAGTTTGAGCCGGTGTCCATGTTGGCGCGTCCAGACGAAGTCGCAGCGTTAGGGGCCCTCCTCAAAAACATCGAGATGGTCCCGGCGCCCGTCGATGATCTGTGGGCCCGTGACACGCTTCCGAACTTCCTGACGCGTCGCGACCCGAGCGGCGGCGTCGTTCTTGGTGCATCGCACGCACGGTTCAACGGATGGGGACGCAAACAGATTTCCTCGGGTGATACGCAGTTGGCGGGGATCGTGGCAAAACGTCTTGGCGTTCGGCTTGTCGAGGTCGGCCTGGTTGGCGAGGGTGGTGGAATCGAAGTTGATGGTTCGGGCACCGTGCTCGCTGCTGAATCATCTTGGGTGAACGCAAATCGCAACCCGGGCCGAACACGAGCCCAGGTTCAGACAGCGTTGCTGTCCATGCTGGGTGCTCGTCGCGTGATCTGGATCGACGGTTTGGCCGGGTACGACATCACCGACGGTCATATCGACACCCTGGCTCGATTTGCGAATCCGACGACCATCGTCATCGACAAGCCAGCTTTCAACGACCCCGCCGACCGATGGGCCGCTGTCGCTGCTCGTACACGGCAGCAGATTCTCGGCGCCCGAACCGCAGCCGGTGAGCGGTACAAAGTCATCGAGATGGTGCAACCGACCACCGTGCGGCGATCGGGCGAAGATTTCCTGTCGACGTATATGAACTACTACGTGTGCAACGGGGGAGTGATCGCGCCTCAGTTCGGCGACAAGGCAGCTGATACAGCGGCGCGGCGCACCCTCACGACGTTGTTTCCCGGGCGAGAAGTTGTTCAACTCGACATAGATGGTCTTGCTGCTGGCGGCGGCGGCATCCACTGTGCGACTCAGCAGCAACCGTCAACGTCCGCGCCGCGCTGAGGGCTGCCGGGGTTCCCTCTACGGACGGTCCGCTTGTGGACCTCTTTGCTCCTGGGGCACCGCAATCATCGTGTAGCGCTGCCGCCGCCGTTGCCTCGCGCCCTGAGCCGCGTCGGACTTCGTCCTGGGCGCGGACCGAAAGGTCCACCACTTGGCAAATCTCGGCTCACATCTGGCGATTTCTCCGGCAGAAGGGGACTTTGCGGAGCGAAGTGGTGGACTTTCAAGTTCTTGCTCAGCGAATTGATCTACTTGCGCTGCTGCCAACCGCGAGTGTGGTGATGGCTTTGGCCGGTGAGCTGCTGAATCAGGTAGATAGCTGTGCCAACTGCGCCGCAGATGGCTGACACTCGTAGGATGGACTGCTTGAAAACGAAGACCAAGGCGAAAGCAGTGGGGTCACGAAATAAAGCACGTGGGCTTACAGATGGCCACTCCGGCGCGGTGCTGGGAAGTGGGCCACTGGAAAGACGAGCGCGCCTGAAGAGCGTGTGGATAGAGAAGTAAACCGACAGGTTGGCATTTGCCCCGACACCGCCGCCGTGATGCACGTGAGCCCTGCATACAAATTGGCGTTGTGGCGAAGACCCTCGATGTCTGGCGCTCCAGAAACACGAAAAGAAAAAGGAATGAACGTCACCCACACTGCAAGGGTCGAGCCAACCACAGCAGCCCACCCATGGATTCAGCGGTTCCGGGGTTTCGGTACGCGCCAAGAGCGACGAACTGCACGACCATGATGAGCGGACCAGGAGTCGCCGGCCGGACCGCCGAAGGTTTGCAGCGAAATAGAGAACCAGGCGAGCGTTGCGACTCGGAACTGAACAACGTCGCGGGTTCCTAACCGCCGTTGCTGGGGTCGCTGGTCATCTGGCGGCTTGCCCTGTCGTTGTGAACCGCTCCCTGGTTCGGGTTCGGCGCGTTCACGGTACGATGACGGTGATGTCGTTGCGTCTCCGCCCGCTCGGCCGAGCGTGGTCGGTCTGCCTTGCTGCAGTGGTGTTGGCAATCCTGGCTGCCACAGTCAGCGCCCCACTGTTAGTCACCGCCGCGTCGGCTCATGCGTCGCTCGAAACCGTTGCTCCTGCCAACGATTCAATCGTCGCCTCGCCACCCAAGGAAGTCGTGCTGCGCTTCGACGAACCGGTTGCACTTGATCTCGGCGGCGGGATCCGCGTGTTTGACCCCTCCGGTCGACGAGTCGATCGGTCCGTGTCAATGCTCCGAGACCGAAAACGATCCGTCGCCGTAGCGATGGACGATGGTGGACTCGGCACCTACACCGTTGCGTGGCGCGTGGTGTCAGAAGATTCGCATGTACTGCGCGGTTCGTCGGTGTTCCACATCAAAACCAAAACAGGCCCTGTCGAGACCGAATCACGCACTTCGCAGGCGAACAACATTCTCGGATGGTTCGCCCGGTATCTCATTTTGGCTGCGGCAACTGCTTTGTTGGGCTCGGCGGTGTTCGTGCAGGTGGCAGTTGCCAGGCAGGATCGCCACCAACTGAGGTCCGTCGTTATTGCGGCTGCTCTCGCGCTCGGGCTTGGGTCGTTGTTGCGATTCGCAGTTCAGGTTGCCTCCACCTCGGGCCGTGGCCTTCTCGACGCAGCTAGCCTTTGGGGCGAGGCCGCTACTTCCACTCGGCCGGGTTCATTGGACGCGTGGCGCATCGGTGGTGCATTCATGGCGGTGATCGGAGCTTCGATGTGGATGCGCCGGTTCGGGCCACAGGCTGTAGTCCTCGGGGCAGCGGTGTCCGTCGCTGTCACCGCGCTCGGTGGGCACGCGTGGACAGCAGCTAATCGAAGCGGTGCGGTGGTCGCCGATGTGGTGCATCAGCTCGCCGCTGCTGGCTGGGTCGGTGGACTCCTCGCGTTGGCTGTGCTCCTGCGAGCCAGCAGGAAGCGAGTAGGGGAAACTGAATCACAATCGCTTCTCGCGCACTACGTCGATCGTTTTGGCCGAATCGCGATGCTCTGTGTTGCGCTGCTTTTCGTGACAGGAGTGCGCGGCGCCTACTCGCTTGTCGGCTCGATCGATCTGCTCACGTCGACAACGTACGGGCGACTGGTGCTACTCAAACTGACGGGGTTCTTCCTGATGGGCGCATTGGGGTGGGTCAATCGCCGCCGCTTGGCTGCGCTCTTGGTGGACGGCTCTCGAACCGTGTTCGCTGAGGGCACGGTTGCCTTGCTTGTTCTCGGGGTGACCGCGTCGCTCGTTGGCGCGGTGCCAGCTCGGGCTGGGTCACAAGAACCCTTCTACACAAGAGCCGAGACGGCGACTTTCATTGTTGACGTGACAGTGCTGCCCGCAACCATCGGGTCAAATACTCTGCACCTTTACTTCTTCGACGAGACGGGCAATCCGCAAAGTGTCGATGTTGCAACGGCTTCTATTGGCTTCGGCGATATTCCTGCTCGTCGAGTCTCACTGGTCCCCATATCAGGGGACCACTACTCCGCAATCGGCTTCTCACTTCCGATGAAAGGTCTGTGGACGCTCACGTTGCAGGCGGTTCGAGAAGGTCAGACCGAAACCGTCACCTTGGAGGTGCCAGTCAAATGAACAAGCAACCGAAACCCGCGCAGGTGTGCGCCTGCGAAAGACGCGCAGCAAGCATGGCCGCCCTTGTTCTTCTCGTCTCGGGTTTCCTCTGCAGCCTTGTTGCGATGGCTGCCCCTGCTGGGGCGCATTCCGACAAGGGTTCTATCGTCATCATCAATAAGGAGCCAGCCGGCCCGCTTGGTATTCGTTACGTCGTCGAGATCACTTTCGCCAGCGATGGTCACCGTGCCCCCGATGCGGTCGCTACCTTGGTGGCCGAGTCCGATGGCGAAAAGATCGGCCCGCTGCCATTGAAACCCGTTGAAGGGAAAACCGGAGAATACGAAGTCACAGCGATGTTCTCTTCCAGCGGAGATTGGAACACTCGATTCACCTCTCTCGACCCTGCCGCCGTCTTGGAAATCACTGAATACCTGGGGGTGGTGTCCGATCCGTCCGCCGCAACAACGCGGGTCGCAGCCGAACCCGTTTCGGTGGATCCGTCGGCACCTGACACTGCGCTCAAGAAGGACTCGGGCAATGGCGGGGTAGTCGGTCTTCTTGCTCTCGCACTGGCGAGCGCAGGAGCTGTGTTCGTTCTCCGTCGCGCTCGATCGGCCGACAAGCCGTAGCCGTCGAAAAGAGACACGACCACATGGCCGATATTCCTCTAACAGATTCTCAGCTGACCGATTCTCAGCTGACCGATACTCAGCGCGCAGATGAACCTGAAGCACCGGGGAGTTGGCATTCGACCCGACATCTCGTTGCCGCCTCGCTGGCTTGCCTAGTGCTCGGCTTCGGTGTCGGCACGTCCATTGCAACCCAGAAGTACACCAAGCGTGAACAAGCCCGATACCGGTACACCGCCGTGGACAGCGGCTTTGTCAACGACATGTTGGATCACCACGACCAAGCCGTCGAGATGTCGCTGATCACGTTGGACCGACCAGGGATCAGCAGTGCCGTGAAGCATTTCGCAACCGAGGTGCTGGTCTTCCAACGCTACGAAGTCGGCCAACTGGAAAGCAGGCTCGACGCGTGGGGACTCGAACGGGCCGAGGATGACCGCGTCGCAATGCGGTGGATGGGAATGGGAACAATCGTTGCCGAGATGCCAGGAATGGCTTCAACCGCCGATCTTGAACGATTGACCCAGGCATCCGGGGTCGAAGCGGATCGGGCATTCCTGACGCTGATGACATCGCATCACAAAGGCGGCGTGCATATGGCCGAGTACGCGCGCGACCATGCAACGGACTCCGACGTTGTCTTGCTGGCGACCCGCATGGCGACCAACCAACAACAAGAGATCGCCGAGTACACACAAACACTTGAGGCGTTGGGGTGAAGCAGCATTTGTGTGGGCAAAGTTGCGCTGGACGCTACGCAGCGCACAACCGCCGGGCATTGTGGCAACATCTCGTAAGCAGAGCGACGCAGACCAGAATCTGACCCAAGGAGTTCACGTGCTCGTACAGTCCTATGAACCAGGTCGGCCTTGTTGGGCCGATCTCGGTAGCCCAGACATCGACAAGTCTGCTGCGTTTTACGGAGGGTTGTTCGGATGGGAAGTCCCTGAGGGCAGCCCTGAATTCGGTGGCTATCGCAGCTGTACCCTGAACGGCTCGACCGTCGCGGGAATGATGCCGCTGATGGACCCGGGCCAGCCGGTTGTATGGAGCACATACGTCGCGGTCTCCGACGCTGGGGCAACGCAGCAGAAGGTCGAGCAGAGTGGCGGAACGGTTATGGTGCCCGCTATGGAGGTCGGTGACCTCGGCGTCATGGGTGTCTTCATCGACCCGTATGGTGCAGTGTTCGGGGTTTGGCAGCCAGGGGTTCACACCGGCGCGCAGATCTTCGGCGAAAACGGCGCAATGGTGTGGATCGAACTAACTACCGACAAAGAGAACATCGAGGGCTCTAAGAGGTTCTACGGCGACGTGTTCGGGTGGACCATTGGCGGTGCTCCGGACTACACCGAATTCGGCGTCGGCTCCGATTCCGTTGCTGGCATGATGGCCAAGCCAGAACACATGACCGGCATGCCCAATTATTGGGGTCTGTACTTTGCCGTAGACGACACGGATCAGATTGCAGCAAAGACCGTCGAGTTGGGAGGCGCAGTTCACGTTCCGCCCACCGACATCGAGCCTGGCAGGTTCGCCGTGCTGGCAGATAACGCGGGTGCCGTGTTCAACGTGTTGAAGATGAATCAACCGGCAATTTGAGTGTCGGCTCAACTGCTGTGACCCTTCTTGAAGAAGCGCGTCGTATAGCGCCGACGTTGCAGGCAAGCGCCGTTGAGGACGACGCGCTGCGCCGCATCGGCGACGGAACGTGGAAGGAGTTGCTCGCCAGCGGTGCGCTCCGCGCGCTGCAACCGACACGTTTCGGCGGTGGGGAGGTTTCGCTGTTGGAGTTCGTCGATGTTTCGATGGTCTGTCGGCAGCGTCGCCATCAGCCGGTTGGGTCCGCACGAACTCGCTGAGGCCGTGGCGCGCGTGCAACATGAGGACATTCATGGGGAGATGGGCGACGCTGCTCTGGCGAAGCAACGTGGCGTTGCCGCCATCGCCGTTTTCAGCGATCCGTTCGGATTTCGCCATGAACTCACCTACGGGTTGCTGCGCAAGCCGGCGACGTTCCGACCGGGGCGTGCAATGAGCGGATTCGTGACCGGAGACGGCGGCGTCGGACACGCGGTGATTGTGGTGCGTCCGATGTCTCTCTGAATTCACAGCGTGAGCGTCCCGCCTTGTGTGCTGTGTCGCAAGAACGCCGCAGAAAACGGTTGATGGCCGAGGCGACGGATCCCCGGCCATCAACTCTTTACTGCGGCTCATTCAGTCGACGGCGCAGTGAGTGACTTCAGAATGGCTGATGCGAAGTAAACGCCAGGCTAAATCTGACGCTTGACTTCGATGTCGGCGGAGTCCCACGATTCTCATGATGCCCACTACAGCTGTCGCCGAGCCCTGCGCACCACCGATCACTCCCGACTTCTATCGCTACGAATGGTGCCCGCTGGTTGCGGCCGAATTGCGAGACGGCTTCGTGCACGTTGCGTGGGCAGACGGGGCCACTTTGGCGTGCTATTCGCTCTGGCTCGCGGAGAATTCTCCGGGTGTCGGCATTGAAGCATCAAGCCGCGAAGGAACGATTGAGCCGTCTGACCTTCCTGCGGTTTCCGATCTTGTTTCGTGTGGGGTGTCACCCGCTGGGGCGCTGAGCTTGACCTGGGCGGGTTCGTCCGATCTGATCGAGATTCATCCCGGTTGGCTCCGCCACGTCGCAGACGATCGTTTCCACCCCTCATCATTTCTTCCACGACGAGAGTCGTGGACCGCAGCGATGTTTACCGAGCCGCCGACGATCGAAGCGGCAAACATTCTTCACGACCAAGTGGTGTTTCGCGAATGGCTTGCCGTGCTCGCTCGGTATGGTCTGGCTCGCCTTCGCAACGTTCCCGATTCGGAAGATTTCCTTGAAACGCTCATTGAGCGCATTGGCCCAGTGCGCGGATCAAACTTCGGCAAGATTTTCGACGTTCGCTCAATTCCCAATCCCAACTCGACCGCCTACACAGCCCTCAACCTCGGCCAGCACACAGACTTGCCGACGCGTGAGACACCTCCCGGGTTCCAATTCCTGCACTGCGTTCGAAACGACGTCGACGGTGGATGGTCCCGAATGACCGACGGGTTGGCGGTAACCGAAGAGCTACGGACCCACTACCCCGACGATTACGAGGCTCTGACCACGCTCAACTGGGTGTTCTTCAATCGCCAGCGCACTGAGGACCATCGTTGGGAAGGGCCGCTCATCGACTTGGGAGGACCCCGTCAACCGCTCACACTGAGGGCCTTCTATCCGGTGCGAGGATTCCCGTCGATGGACCCAGCCGATGTGCCGCGCGCTTACGCAGCAATGCAGCGATTTTCATTGATTGCGCATGACCCGCGCTTCCAGATTCGGTTCCCGTTTGTCGCTGGTGATGTCGTTGGATTTGACAACCGCGTCGGTCTTCATGGCCGTGATGGCTTTGTTGCCGGGGGCGGGTCCCGTCACCTCCGGGGCTGCTATTTGGACCACGACGAGCTGTATTCGCGCTTGCGAGTGCTCAACCGCTCCCGGTGATGATTTATGACCCGGCCAAATCCTGAGGCATCTTTACGATCGGATTCTTCCGATTCCGTTCAACAGTTGATCGCACAATTGAAACTCGAATGAAGAGTAGGATGACACGCATGCCACCGAAATCCGTCAAACAAAAAACTTCAACACGTTCAATGTCCAAGGCTCATAAGGAAGCATTGGCCGTGGGCCGTGTTCAGGGTCGGGCTGTTCGTGATTACCTCGAAGCGCTGCAAGCACACAAGCCGAAGCGTGGTCGCAAGCGCACCACGGAATCCGTCACGTCCCGCCTCGAAACTGTTTCCGAACTTCTTGGATCAGCCGATGCCTTGACCCGCTTGTTGCTGCTGCAGGAGCAACGAGACCTGCAGGCTGAAGTTGCTTCGATGTCAGACGCATTCGACATCACCGAGCTTGAAAACGAATTTATCCAGCACGCTGCGGCCTATGGCGAATCCAAGGGCATTTCCTACGGTGTGTGGCGTGAATCGGGCGTATCTGCCGCAGTCTTGCGCTCTGCCGGTATCGGTCGCTAACAAGTAGCCAGGTAGTGGTCGGCTGCGGCAGCGGTCAGGTTCGATCGCCGGCGGCTGCCCACCGCCGCAGCACCGCTGCCACAGACTCGAGGTGCTGACGCATTGCTTGCTCAGCTGCCTCGGGGTTGCCAGCAACGACAGCAGCAACTATTGCCTCGTGCTGCGGGAGCGACTCGGTTGGCCGGCCGGGTACCAGTGCCAGGCGATAGTTGTGGTGCGCGGCGCGGTTGCGCAGCAAAGACACCAAGTCGCCAGCCACTTCGTGTCGGCTGATTTCTCGCAGGCGGCGGTGTAGCAGTGAATTTAGCTCCGAATACTGCAACATTTCGTCGCCTGCCACGGCTTCGCGCATAGACGAAATGATGCTCTGTAGCTCGGCGTGTTCGTCGGTCGTTGCCACCGCAGCCGCCTTCGATGCGATCAACGACTCCAGCAGCATTCGGACTTCGGTGATCTGGATTGCTTCTTCGATGGCCACCCGCCTAACCGTCGCACCCTTGTTGGGTTCGTGGTCGACCAGCCCTTCCTTCACCAACTCGCTGATGGCAGCGCGAATTGCTGCCCTGCTGACGCCGTGCGCTTCGGTGAGTTGCAATTCGATGAGGCGCTCACCGGGGTGCAGTTTCCCCTCCAGGATGTGGCCGCGAAGAACATCAGTGATAGTGCGTGCAGCGGACGCCGCAGGCGACGCCGAGGTGTGTACGGCCGTCTTGGTGCGCTTCGACATGGTCAGTGCCGCGTGTTTTCGGTGAGGACCAACACACCGTTATGGGTGTTTGACGTCGGGAGGTGCGTTGCTCGATACACCTCGGTGACATCGTGCTGAAGTGCTCCGCGCATGATGAGCCACATCACCAGTTCGATGCCTTCGGAGCCCGCCTCACGAAGGTATTCAGTGTGGGCAATGGCCGCAGCTTGGTCCGGCTGGTGAACTAGCAAGTCCATGAAGTGTGTGTCGAACTCGGGGTTGACCAACCCTGCACGCTCGGCCTGAAGTTGGTGCGACATTCCGCCAGTACCGACGACGAGAATTCGTTCGTTGCCGGGGTAGGACTCGATGGCGCGACGCAAAGCCTGGCCCAACTTGAAACACCGATTGCCGGTGGGGGGTGGGTACTGCACGACGTTGACCAGAATCGGCACCACAGGGCAGGGCCATTCCTCGGGCTGGTCGAACATCACGGACAATGGGACTGTGAGGCCGTGGTCGACCTCCATCTCGTTGACCAGCGTCATGTCGAACTCGTCGAGGATGAGCGATTCGCCGAGATGCCACGCCAGCTCGGGATGACCCCGCACGTCAGGGACCGGACGTCGGCCGAAGCCTTCGTCCGCGGGGCGGAACGATTCGCACAGACCAATGGCAAACGTTGGGATGAGTGCCAAAGAGAATGCGTTCGCATGGTCGTTGTAGACGACCACGCACACATCTGGCTTCAGCTCAGCTACCCATTCTCGTAGTGGTGTGAGCTTGGCGAAGTACGGCGCCCAGTACGGCTCTTCTGTGCGGCCCTTGTCGATGGCGACGCCGACCGCAGGGACGTGCGATGTGGCAACGCCACCGATGACCTCAGCCATGTTCAACCTCGCCCTGTGGGTCGGCAGCCTGTGTGTCCGCAGCCTGTGTGTCAGCTCCGCTAGCGGTTGCGACCGGTTTGATCCAGTTCGGTTCGCTTCGAGACCGATTGCCATCGATGGAGCGGCCGCCGCTCACCATCATGGCAACGTAGTCAGCTTCAGATACGCCGGTCTGTTTCGCTCCGAGCTGCTGAAAGGTCATGCCGTCACACGCAGCCAGCTTGAACGTGTAGTAAACGTTTCCGCCCAGATCCAACATCCGCAGCCACTGGCGGTTGAGCACGGCTTCGGTCTGCTCCGGGGACAAGTTGTGCTGCTTGAGGTATCCGGCTTCATCGGCCCGGAACGCATCACGATTTGCTGGGTCGTTCAGCGACATACAGAACATGTTGAGGCGGTAGCCCTTGCGGCTCTGCTTGGCGTCGAATACGTAGGTGCCTGGGATGTCGTCGTATCCGGCGGGGGTGGGTGCGTGAGTCATTCGCGCAGTCCCTTCTCGAATGGTAAGCCTGCGTACTGTTCGCTGAGGGCGGCTTGGGCATGAGGCGATGCGGCGAGGTAGTCAAGCTCTGCCTCTTGCATGCGTTGGTCGAACTCGGTCTGGTGGGGGAAACGGTGCAACAACGTGGTCATCCACCACGAGAACCGGACTGCACCCCAGATGCGTCGTAGTGCAACTTCGGAGTATCGGTCGAGTTCTCTGGCGTCGCGATGCACGTAGTGGTCAATGAACCCGCGTGACAGATAGTGCACATCAGAGACAGCAAGGTTGAGGCCCTTTGCCCCCGTGGGGGGCACGATGTGGGCGGCGTCGCCGGCCAGGAACAAGTTGCCGTAGCGCAACGGCTCGGCAACAAAGCTTCGCAGCGGAGCGATGGACTTCTCGATAGTTGGACCGGTGGTGATCTGGGATCGGAGTTCGCCGGGAAAGCGAGCGAGCAGCTCGTGCCAAAAACGGTTGTCGGGCCAATCTTCAACCGTGTCGGTGAGTGGGCACTGCACGTAGTACCTGCTGAGCATGGAATTGCGTTGTGAAGCCAGCGCAAACCCGCGGGAATGATTGCAGTAGACGAGGTCGGGTAAGGGGGGAGTCTCCGACAGCACCCCGAGCCATCCGAACGGGTATTCCTTTTCATACGTGCGAATACGATCAGCGGGAATAGAGCTGCGCCCAACCCCGTGGTATCCGTCAGCGGCAACGATGAAGTCAGCATCGATTCGATGCTCGCTGTCGTCCTTGCGGAACGTCAGATAGGGCGATGTCGACGTGACGTCATAAAGGGCAACATCGGCAGCACTGTCGATGATCGTCACGCTGCGGGCATCGCATGACTGGTACAGGTCACCTTGCAGGGGCGACTGGCCGTATGCCATGAAGTGGCGGCCGGTGCTAGCAGCGATGTCAAAGAACAACGACCTGTCGCTCCAGGCGATACGGGCGCCGTCGTGGACCACGCCGACGGTGTCCATGACCGTGCTCAGCCCGGCATTGCGGAGCACTTCAACCGTTCCCCACTCGAGCACGCCTGCTCGAACTCGGTCGAGCACGTACTGGCGGCTCTGGCGCTCGACCACGACTGAGCTCACCCCTGCCTGCTCGAGTAGCAATGCGAGCAGCGTTCCAGCCGGACCGGCGCCGACTATCGCTACCTGGGTTCGCATCCTGCCCAGTATGACCCAGAGCAGGCGTTGTCGACAATGTTGTCGACAACGTATTGAACGGAACACGTACCATGGGGCGCCACGTCAACGTCGACGTGTCCGAGAGGGGCCACTGCTATGGGACAGCACCGTATCGTCCGCACCATTCAACGAGCCCAGCCCAACGTTGTCGCCGGCCTCGGCCAGTGTGGGGCGGCCACCGTGCACGAAGCGCAGGGTCGCACCGGCTTCGTCGACGCCAATATCCGACCCATTCAGCAAGACAAGCGGATGGCCGGGTCGGCCGTCACGGTCTCGTGCCACCCTGGCGACAACCTCATGATTCACGCTGCAGTCGAGGTCTGTCAGCCGGGCGACGTGCTGGTGGTGACCAACACCGCGCCGTCGACGCATGGCATGTTCGGCGAGCTGATTGCAACGTCGCTGATGAGCAGAGGAGTGCAGGCGCTCATCATCGATGCGGGTATCCGAGACACTTCTGAGCTCCGTCAGCTGGGGTTCAGCGCATGGTCACGGCACGTGTCGTGCCAGGGAACGGTCAAAGCTTCGCCGGGTTCGGTCAACGTGCCGGTGGTGCTCGGCGGCATTGCAGTGGAGCCGGGCGACGTGATCGTTGCCGACGATGACGGTGTGGTGGTCGTGAAGCGAGAACAGGCGGCTGCGGTGCTACATCAGTCTCGAGTTCGCGAAGAGAAGGAAGCCGCAACCCGCGCACGGCTGGCAGAAGGCGAACTCGGCCTCGACATTTACGGCTTGCGTTCGCTGCTGGGAAACCTTGGCGTCACCTACGAGGACCCGGGCGCGGCCGAGCGGTGAACGGAGGGATCGGAGTGAACCCGAGGTGGAGCAACCCATGAGATACGGGCGCGGCCGAGCGGTGAACGGAGGGATCGGAGTGAACCCGAGGTGGAGCAACCCATGAGATACGGGCGCGGCCGAGCGG
>JAYSSK010000145.1:0-3975 GCA_043720595.1 Acidimicrobiia bacterium | reverse complement strand
CCAGATCGCGCCATTGGCGAGCGACCCGACATACAGGCTGGTGCCGTGACCGGCGGTAATACCTTCAGGGCGCCACCCGTCAGGAAGGTTGATGCGGGCCGGGAAGTTCGGCTGGCTGGCTTGCGCTGTCGGGCCGGGAAGTGGCCCGACTCCAAGCACTAGTCCAAGCCCGGCGCCAGCCAGGAGAAAAGCGGAAATTGACCGAAAGCGACCCATTGGGACTCCCTTTTCGTCACACACCGGCGGCCAAGTGCCGCCTATCTGGTGTATACGGAATGGATCGCCAAAAGTTCACTCAGCTGAATGTCCACTCAGTCAAAGAGCTCGCGCACTCCGCGTTCGGCCGACGTTGGGCGACAACAGAAACGATTCGCAAGCCCTTTTCGCGCAGGTCCGATTCCGTGCCAAACGAACCTCAGGTTTGGGAACAATGGCCCTGTTTCGAGCTCGCTCGCGTCCGCAAGATCAGCCCATGAGCGAATTCACTTCACAGACATGGGATGAACTCGGGACCAAGCTGAATGGTCTCGGACTCAAACTGAAACTGCACGTCGAGCAAGCCACGACCGAGGATCTAGACCTCTCCAACGCGTTGCAGAACCTCGCGTCATCGCTTGAAGGCGCGTTCGATGGTCTTCGGAACGCAGCCAAGGACCCGGCCATCAACGACGACGTCCGCGAAGTTGCAGCGTCGCTGTCGAAGGCGGTCTCGACGACGCTGGACGAAGTGGGTCAGCGACTCCGTTGACCGAACAACGAAATTCTGGCCTTCAGCATCAATACTTGGCTGACGACGATCCAGCCCGGTCCCGACGACCCAGAGGAATAATCTATGAACTTCGACGAGTCGCCACGTGTGGCCGAACTACGAATGCAGCTCGAAGCGTTCATGGACGAATACGTCTATCCGAACGAGGCGAGGTTCTTCCAAGAATCGATGACGCTTGGCCCGTGGGCCGTGTGGCCGATCATCGAAGAACTGAAGCCGCTCGCGAAGTCTGCTGGCTTGTGGAACCTGTTTCTTCCCGGAGGTCACAGCTCTGGCGAACCCGGCCTTACGAACCTCGAATATGCCCCGCTGTGTGAGGTGATGGGGCGATCCCATCTCGCGCCAGAAGTATTCAACTGCGCGGCTCCAGACACCGGAAACATGGAGGTACTCGCCCGTTATGGAACCCCAGCGCAACAAGAGCGCTGGCTCACACCGTTACTTGCAGGCGAGACACGCTCGTCGTTCGCCATGACAGAGCCCGATGTTGCGTCGAGCGACGCCACCAACATCGAGACGTCCATTCAACGTGACGGCGACGAATACGTCATCAACGGCCGCAAGTGGTACACCACCAACGCAACCCATCCGAGGTGCGACTTCTTCATCCTCATGGGCAAGTCCGACCCGGACAACCCCGACCGCCATCGCCAGCAATCGATGATCGTTGTTCCGAAGGACACGCCAGGCGTGACGGTGATCAGGCCGCTTCCAGTGTTCAACTTCTATGGCATGCCAGATCGCGCGTCCGAGGTGGACTTCACATCCGTTCGAGTACCGGCAGAGAACATGCTGGTCGGGCCTGGGAGCGGGTTCGAGATTGCGCAGGGGCGGCTCGGCCCAGGTCGCATTCACCATTGCATGCGACTGATCGGTCTCGCAGAACGTTGCCTGGAAATGATGTGTCGCCGGACGCTGCACCGCGAGACATTCGGGCAACCGGTCGCAACCCGAACCGTCACGTTGGAACGTATCGCAGACTCTCGCATCGAGATCGAGCAGACCCGGCTGCTTGTGCTCAAGACCGCCCACCTCATGGACACCGTTGGCAACAAGCAAGCCCGCAGCGAGATCGCCATGATCAAGATTGCCGCGCCCACCATGGCGTGCAAGGTGGTCGACAGGACCATTCAGGCGTTCGGTGGAGCAGGTACCAACAACGACTTCGGGCTGGCTGCTGCCTATGCCACCGCCCGGCTCCTCAGGCTTGCCGACGGACCAGACGAGGTGCACCGCAACCAGCTCGGCAAATTTGAATTGCGTCGACACGCGGGCAAAGGCCCGCTCCTCCCCCACAACGTTTTCGCCCCGGAGTGGTGAGCGGAGGAGCAGAAAGCGTTCGAATGGTTCAAGGTCACGGCATTCGAGCCCGATAACCATTTAATGCGCTACCGAGGTTGGACGGACGAACTGGGTCGATGGAAGCATCACGACGATGGTCGGGTTTGGCTAGGGATGTACGTCGCCCGCTTGGGGATGCTTGTCTGTCTGGCGGTGTTGGCGACCCTGGTGGGTGCCCCACTAGCAAGCGCTGTCGTGCTGACCGCGGCTATTCCCCACGCACTCTTCTGCGCTGCACATCACCGACGGACCGGTTTTGCGTCGCCATTACTGGTGCTGGATCAGTCACTCGCCGCGTTGTGCGCACTTCTCGGACCGAAAGCTGCAATGGGTTCCGTCGTCTGCATGATCGTCCTTGGGGGCAACGCTCTCGGCGTCAGCGTGCGCCGAACGAGAGCAGCATCAATGGCCGCTTCGACGGTGCTGCTTGTTGCGGCCATTGTCCATCGCGATCCGGTTCTCGGCTCCTTCATTGTTCCGCAGCTCGGGGCATCGATTGCCGTCGCCAACCTTGTTTCATATCTGAAGAACAAGCGAACCGCAACCAGCGACCGCCTGGAGAGCCTGCTGGATGGTCTGCACGCTTACGTCTATGAAACAGACCTCGACACTGGGACGATTGTGTACAGCAATCAACACATCGTGAATCGCATCGGCGACATTCGCACGATGCGCGATCTCACCCGGCATATTCACCCCGATGACGTGGGCCAGGTACTTCGGGCGCTTGCCAGAGCAGCCGAGACCCTGAGCCCTGTTACGTCGGAACTCCGCGTGATCTTCGACGACGACCTTCTCTTTATGGAACAGCGCTCCACCTTCGCGGAGTATCGCGGGCGGGTTCGCGTTCGCAGCGTGATGTTCGACGTGTCTGCCCGTAAGCACGTGGAGCTGGAGATGGAACACCGGGCATTCCACGACCCACTCACGGACCTTCCGAATCGGTCCCTCTTCCTTGACCGAATGACACATGCCATCGACCGGGCAAACCGTGAACCAAGTACACACACGGTTCTGCTACTCGACCTCGATGCGTTCAAAGACGTGAATGACAGCATGGGCCACCAGGCGGGCGACAAGTTGCTGGTGGAGATTGCTGCCCGCCTTCGACGGAGCATTCGACAAACCGATACTCTCGCCAGACTCGGAGGCGACGAGTTCGCAGTTCTCCTTGAGGATACCGATGGCACCAGCGCACTGCGCATGGCCCGCCAGCTGATCGAATCAGTCGGGAACTGCTACAGCCTGGACGAGACAACGCTGTACCCGCGCGTGAGCATTGGGCTAGCAACCTTCCCCGCCAGCGGACGTACTCCGAGCGAACTCTTGCGCAATGCCGACGCAGCGATGTACCACGCGAAACGCCTCCGGCTTGGCGTTGCGGAATTCACCGACGATATGCACTCCTCCAGTGTCGAGAAGCTCGCAGTGTTGGCCGACTTTCGTGTCGCACTTGAGAATGGCGAATTAGAGGCGTGCTTCCAACCTGTTGTCGACGCCGTCAGCTGCCGGCTCACCTCGTGCGAAGCGCTCGTGCGCTGGAACCATCCGAAGCTCGGCCGACTCTCCCCTGCAGCGTTCGTTCCGTTGATCAGTGCAGGCGGTCTCTCGTCGGACCTTGCGCGGTGGATGCTCCGCGTTGCGATGGATCAGCTCGAGATGTGGGTGGCATCTGATCGCGTTGTTCCGATTGCGGTCAACATGTCGGCGATCGACATCGCGAACGAAGACCTGGTCACGTGGTTACTGGACGAAGTTCACCGCCGTTCGCTGCGTCCAGCGCTGCTGACCATCGAGCTCACCGAGGCCGAACTGCTTGATCAGTCCGCCAAGACATTCCAGACCCTTGACCGGCTTTCGTCCGC
>JAYSSK010000144.1:0-3980 GCA_043720595.1 Acidimicrobiia bacterium | reverse complement strand
AAACGCGTCGATCCCTTCGGCGATGGAAGATGGGAGTGCAGGCGCGTTACCCGGGTTGGCGTAGAGATCGCCTTCGGAAATCGGCTCAAGTATGCGCGCTGATTTGATGCCATCTGCGCCCGCGGCCAGAACACCTGCAATCGCAACATATGGGTTGGCGTCTGCACCGGCACAGCGGAACTCCACGCGGTTAGCACCGCCTGCGTGCATCGTGAGCCGCGCCATGACGGTGCGGTTGTCCGCACCCCAGTGCACATGCGTCGGGCAGAACGTGTTTGGCACGACCCGTCGATAGCCGTTAGGGGTTGGGATACCGAGCAACTGCATTGCACGCGCATGGTGCAAGATGCCCGCCGTCCACTGTGCCATCACCGTGTTCGGCATACCGGGTAGAGGTGTGTGTCCCTCGTCGGTGATGGCACCGAACACATTGGAACCTTCAACGGGACTAGTGAGGCTGGTGTGGATGTGCATCCCGCTGCCGGACTGTGCTGCATACGGTTTGGGCATGAAGCTGGCGCGAGCACCGTTGGCAGCTGCGACCTGTTTCACGATCATCTTGAACAGCACTGTGTTGTCCGCGGTCGTCACCGGATCGGCAGGAGCGAAGTTGATCTCCAGTTGCCCTGGGCCGTACTCGGCGTTGGAAGACTCGACCGGAATGCCTGCGCCCAGCAACCCTGCGCGCATGTCGGCAACGATGGCTTCGACGTCGAGTGCATCGGTCAGCGAACTGTATTGCACGTGCTGCTGGAACGGCTGCCAATCGGGCGTGAAGAGGTAACACTCGAGCTCGGTTGCAACCATTGGCAGGTACCCAGTCCCTGCGGCCTGTGCGGTTTGGGCTTTGAGCAGGTTGCGGGGGTCGAGTGCATGTGGGGTGCCGTCTTCGTGCAGCGCGTCTGAGAACACGAGTGCGTAACCCGGGCGGTGGGTGAGCACGCGGAACGTTGCCAACTCTGGACGCAAGTGCATGTCCAAGTAACCAGTTGACATGTTGATGGTTGGTGCATCGACGATGTCGCACAGCGGGTCGAACACGTAGATTGCGTCGGCAATATTGAGCCCACCTTGGGCAACGCTGGACACAAACCGGTCGGCAGGGACGCGCTTCCCTCGCAAATGTCCATAGGTGTCTGCGACGGCGACTTCGACAGTATGAATGTGCTGCTCCCGGATGCGCAACGCAATGTCGTCGAGGAGCTGCCCCGGATACTGTTCAGACTCAGTCGAACGAGATTTGTCGGTGGTCATGTGCGTCCCTAATGGCCTCACCGCAGATAGCTGCTGGCCGTCATTCACTACGCGGAATCTAGATCAATGATCAAAAACACGTCGAGCGGGTGACCCTGGTCGGGGTTCCCGCCGGTTACCGTTCAATCTTATGAGTGCGCCGTTGGCCGGAATCACAGTCGTCAGTCTTGAACAAGCCGTCAGCGTACCTTTCGCGACCCGCCAGATGGCTGACTTGGGTGCAACCGTTCTGAAGATTGAGCGGCCGGCCACAGGCGATTTCGCTCGGCACTACGACGGCAATGTGAGCGGCCAATCTGCCTTCTTCGTGTGGGCGAATCGCGGGAAGTCTTCGGTTGTGCTCGATACCAAAGATCCAGCCGACCGGTCCCGGCTGGACGCGCTCCTGGCGGGCGCCGACGTGTACCTACAAAACCTCGCGCCAGATGCGGCTCGACGCGCTGGGCTTGATGCCGATGCCATCCGCGCCCGCTTTCCGTCGCTGGTGGTCGGAGAAGTCTCTGGATACGGAGAAGGCGGGCCGCGCTCGGCCGACAAAGCGTACGACTTGGCGATCCAGGCCGAAGCCGGCGTTTTCGACGTCACTGGCGACGGAGACATGCGGTCCAAGGTGGGCCTGTCCATTGCCGACATCGCTGCTGCCATGTATCTGTTCAGCGGCGTGCTGGCAGCATTGTTCCGGCGCGAACGCACCGGTGAGGGCGCAACGGTCAAGGTGTCCATGCTCGAGGCCTTGACCGAGTGGATGCAGGCTCCCCTGCTCAACGCACATGCGCTTGGCGGCACACCAATGCGAACCGCTCGACGCCACGCGGCCATCGCCCCCTACGGTACCTATGCATTGGCTGACGGCTCCGAAGTGCTGCTCGCCATTCAGAACAACGCAGAGTTTGCACGGTTCTGTACAAAGGTGCTGCAAGCAGCCGAGGTGGCAACTGATTCTCGGTTCGCGACAAACGAAGCGCGCATAGCCCACGTGGATGAGCTCGAAGCGCTCGTCGCCGTGGCGTTTCGGGCGGATGCACCCGACGTTGTTCGCTCTCGTCTGGCCGAAGCCGACGTTGCGGTTGCGCGGGTCAACACGCTCGAAGACGTATGGCAGCACGAACAGCTTCGGGCCAGGAACCGCTTTGTCAACACCATGCTTCCAGGCGGCGCGGTTGTGGAAACGCTGCGGCTGCCAATCGACATCGACGGTGTTCCTGACGTTGCCGCCGGTGCTGCTGTTGTCCCAGCACTTGGTCAACAGCAGTCCGCCCAGGTTCAGTAGGGATCAGAAAGGGATCAGAAAGGGATCAGAAAGAGCTCACTCAGTAGGAACGGGGCATACCCATCACGTTCTGACCCAAGTAGGCCAGGATCAGGTTGTTGTTGATCGGGGCAACTTGGTACAGCCGTGTTTCACGAAATTTGCGCTCCACGTCATATTCCGTCGCAAACCCAAACCCACCGTGGGTGTCTAGGCAGGCGTTTGCTGCTCCCCACGACGCTTCCGAGGCCAACAGCTTCGACATGTTGGCCTCGGTGCCGCACGGCTTGCCGGCGTCGAACAGAGCGGCTGCTTGTTTGCGCATCAGGTCTGCTGCGGCGAGTTGCGCGTACGCCTTGGCCAGCGGGAACTGCACACCCTGGTTGGCCCCGATCGGGCCTCCGAACACGTGACGCGAGTTGGCGTACCCAACAGCCTTGTCCAGGAAGAACCGGCCATCGCCGATGCACTCCGAGGCGATGAGAATGCGCTCGGCGTTCATGCCGCTGAGGATGTACCGGAAGCCCATGCCTGCTTCGCCGATGAGGGCGTCGGCCGGAACAATCACGTCATCGAGGAACACTTCGGTGGTGTTGTGGTTCATCATTGTTTGGATAGGGCGGATGGTGACTCCACCACCCGGCTTGGTTGCAACCCGCAGGTCTACGAGGAACACCGACATGCCGTCGGTCTTCTTGGCCACATCGTCGTATGCAGTGGTGCGGGCCAGCACGATCATCAGGTCGCTGTACAAGGCCCGCGAGGTCCAGATCTTCTGGCCGTTGATGCGCCAACCCTCTGGGCAGCGTTCCGCGCGGGTGCGAATGCGGGCAGTCTCGGACCCGGCGACGGGCTCGGTGACCCCAAACGCCTGAAGGCGCAGGTCCCCGTTGGCAATAGCCGGAAGATACGTACGCTTTTGTTCCGGCGATCCGTGACGCAACAGGGTACCCATGATGTACATCTGCGCATGGCACGCAGCCGGATTACCGCCGGAAGCAGCGATCTCTTCGAGGATGACCGTAGCCCCAGCGAGCGACAGCCCGCCGCCACCGTATTCCTCGGGGATGAGTGCACCGAGGTAGCCCTGCTTCGTGAGGTCGTCGACGAACTCGGTCGGATAGCGGTCCGGTTCGAGTGAACGCCAGTACGCGTTGCCGTACTTGTCGCACAAACGGCGAACTTCAGCCTGCAGCGGCTGAAACTCCTCGCTGATACCGAAATCCATTCGTCCTCCTGATGGTGACTCGGCCCAGGCGGACCAACAATGCATCTTTGATCAAAGATAAACTACGCAGCAATGCAGACGCACATGAAACTCCATCAGAACTGGATCGCTGGCCAGGGTCGTACAGCGGCGGGCGGCGCCACGCTGGATTCGTTCGACCCGACCACCGCCCAACCGTGGATTCAGGTAGCCCGCAGTTCAGCCGACGATGTGGCCGAAGCGGTTGCTGCGGCAGTTGCGGCCTTCCCG
>JAYSSK010000143.1:0-3984 GCA_043720595.1 Acidimicrobiia bacterium | reverse complement strand
ATCCAGGATGCCGAACCGTGATCGATGACTGTCGGATGCATCACATCGAGTTCTTCCGCAACGGCGGCAACACCTCAATCAACAACCTGCTCCCACTTTGTGAGAAGCATCACCACCTCGTCCACGAAGGCGGCTGGAAACTGACCATGACCACCGGCCGTATCGCCACCTGGCACCGACCCGACGGCACCATCTGGCGAACCGAACCAACCATCAACCGGCGACCAAACCAACCATCCGAACCAGCAGAACAACACCAACCGACACTCTGCTAAGCCAGGCTGCCAACACCAGCAACCACCCCGAAACCCGGGGCGCTTCGGCGCGCCCGAAGACTGACTCCGACACCCCGACGAAATACACGGCCACGGACCGAGCAGCTTGTTGAGCGCTCGTCGTTCGTCAACTTCAACCGTGCTACGCAAACGTCGGCAAGCGAGTCGTGCGCTCGCCCAAGGTGTACATCCGGGACAGCGGCCTGGTGCATTCGCTGCTCGGCATCGCCACACCGGAGGCGCTCCTCAATCATCCGAAGGTTGGGCCAGCTGGGAGGGTTTTGTGGTCGAACAGATCGCCGCGCTTGTCGACCCGACGCCGCTCTACTTCTGGGGACCCACAACGGAGCCGAGCTCGATTTGCTGTTCACCGTCGATGGCCGCACCATCGGCATCGAGATCAAACGCACCTCGACACCGAAGGTCACACAATCGATGCGCAATGCGCAACACGATCTCGGAATCGACCACATCTTCGTGATCTACCCAGGCGACGATCGCTTCGAGCTAGCCAAAGGGATTGAAGCGTTGCCGGTCAGCGCGCTGACAGTCAAGGTCGAAACACTGCTTGCGCGGTAGCCAAGGGCTATTGCCTGCTTACCGGATCGGGCAAGAGATCACGGCTTCAGTAATCTGACCTGCCAGGACCTCTACCGCAACTGCTGGACAGGCGATACGTCCTTCGTTGTACTGGTCACTCCTCGCCGTGAGCACGTAGATGCCCGGCTCCATGGTGAGACCGAACACCCCGGCTCCGGGGCCCCGATCGACATCGACTTCCCGGTCAGCGACTCGGTCGCAACGATCGTTCCACTGATTTGAATTGATCCGCCCGGTGCAGGGCCACCATCCATCGTCAACGTGCCTGTGAGTCTCCCGTATTCGACCGGGGTGCACTCCCGGTCGACGTTCAGCAATGGAATCCGATCGATCACCGAACCTGGCTGATCGTTGATGACGATCTGGGTTCAGTTGTGCCGCACCCACCTTGACGACGAGCTTTCAAACGGGAGTTGCAGTTCAAGGACCTCGAACTTGCGATTGCCAAGCGACCGAAACCACATCGCTGACCGTTGCGACTCGTGTCCCGCCGACCAAGACGCAAACTCGGCCGGTGAACCACTCGAAACCGCGTCTGCAAAGCACTCTCGTTGCTTCAGATTGTTCTCCGGAAGGATGCTGAGTCGGAAGCCACAAACAGGAAGATCGGTCCGGTTGACGAACCAGTCCGGCAAGGTCTCGTCGGGAAAGTCGTAGGCACCGATCGAGTCGGGCGTGGAAGCCGTCGAATCGCTACAGGTGAAGTACGACGGAGGTAGTGGGTCGACGGCCCCCGGGGAACCAGGTGGTCAGGCGAGCGCAGCCAAGGGTCTCCCACGTTCCAGAACCGAACTTGTCTCGGGTGGCGTCGACGAAGTAAGACACCGTGCCATCTGAATTCGAACGCCAAACTGTCACGATCGGATCACCCTGGATCGCGGCCAAGAGCTCAACGAAAGCGGCGGGAGCCGACGCTAGATGACGATCAAGAAAACACCGCCGCGCTTTTTCGTTGACGCCACCAGTCAGCGGACCCTCAACGCCAGCGTCCTCGATTCCGCATAGATCAGCATCGCCGAGCACGACGGCATCGCTCGGAGCGGAAACGACATCGACACCAGCAGCGACCAACCTTGACCGCAAGGCATCGTCAACCGGCACCGGTGGTTCGGTGAGGTCAGGCACAACCGGAACTGTCGTTGACGTTTGCGTCACGGTGAATGGCGTCGTCTCGGGTGCAGGCGGTTCGTTTGGAATCATCTTGAGGTGGTCGATGATTTCGTCGAAGCGGTCACGCTGACCCGCCGACAATATCACCACAGCCCAGTACCCCCCATCGAGCGGCCACACGACAACTTGGGTTGGTGAATCACCGCCCGCTCGCATTCGATATCCAGCGATGCCGTCAACCGTGGCCGGTTCGATCACGCGCCAACCGATTCCGAGCATCGTGGCCAAACCGTCCGGCCAGGCGGTGGCGTTGACCTCGACGTCACCGAGCCGCCATGTCTCGTCGTAACGCGGAGCGGTTCGAGCAAAGTCCAACGACTGCGCAATCAGTCCGAAATCGGGCGAGGCGGGTGGATCGTTGTCGTCGAGTCCGACCTCAAACATCCAATTCGAGAGTTGATCGTCTGACACTCCCGATCCGTTGACGATGACAAACGAGCCATGGGCACGACTCCAGGACAGTTGAGTCGTTCCGTCGCCATCTGCAACCGAAGCCGTAATCCATGCGCGGCCGTCTGGGACATCGGTTAGTTCGATTGCCTCGTCAGCACTGAACTCGGTCGCACCACCACCCGTGAAGAAATAGGCTGACATAGCCCGAATCGGTGTCGAGGCGAGATCAGCCCAGACATAGAAGCGTTCGGACGGATCATTCCGTTCCTCCACTGGCCCAACCTCGCTGGACACGACTTCGACTCCTGGGAGATCGAGAAAGAACCAGCCGCTGATGTCTCGGGGTCGGGAACCGACGCCGGTATGTTCTCCCGCGGGTCGCCGCGATTTCCGATCAGGATCAAGCCACCCACGACGGCAACCAACGTTGCGGCCGCGCCGCCGATCGACGCGATGCTGCGTCGATGTCGCACAGAGCGGTCCGGCATCAGCTTGACGGCAGAACGATCTGGCGAACCGACCGGACCGATCTCATTGTCCAGCCAGCCGAAATAGTCCGCCAACTGGCACTCGATATCAACGCTGTTCATGTGCCACCTCCAACTGTTCGCGCAAGGACTGCAGACCCCGACTCCAGTGCGCACGCTCGACACACTGAGATTCAACATCTCTGCCGCTTCGGTCTGGCCGAGCCCGTAGCCGTGCATCAGCACGACGCACACCCGCTGCATCTCCGACAGGTCCTGCAGGGCGGGCAATAGCCCCGGTTCGATATCGATTCCGGAACCATCACCGGGTGACGGGAACAACCGCTCGGGTCGACGTAGTCGACGAGCGGCGGTCTGACCGACGCGATACAGGTATCCGGCAGGGTTTCCCATCTCGCCGACGCGATCCCAATGTTCCCAGGCGTACGCCATCGCCTCCGCCGCAGCGTCACTCCCTATGTCCACCCCGTAGGCCGCAACCAGTGCCGCACGTAGCCGTGGGGTCACAGATTGGGCGAACTGGTCGAACGACATCACTGTTGAGAGTGTCTCACTCGTCGAATTCGTGACAGCAAAAGGCAAACGCGCGGCGCGGAGGCTCAATCGACCGGTGGAGCGAATGGGTCGAGGTCGGCGAGCGCTGATTGGACATCGATCGAACCGGGCGGCAGGTTCCAAAGAGGACCGTCTGGATCGCCATAGAACGGACGGCCCGGGCCGAACGCGTATAACGAGCAGTTCGGCGCTTCCGTTTCGAAGGTGCCGATCAGCGTGAATGTGACGGCTGCTCTCGTGCTGGCGACTTGGCAGTCGAGCACTGGGTTCAGCTCATGCCGGAAAGCGATGGTGTCACCGGCAGCCAACTCCGCGATCGCGATATCGGCGTGCGGTTCGATCGGTTGAAGCGGGCCGTAGTCCGACACGGCGGACAACTCACCGACTGCGCATGTTGACAGTGAGGTGTTGCGCACCACCAGGAATGAATCGGTGCCAACAAACTGCAACACAGCCGGGTCACACGGGCCAGTTGAAATTTCGTTCGGATACAAGGCGGTCAA
>JAYSSK010000142.1:0-3994 GCA_043720595.1 Acidimicrobiia bacterium | reverse complement strand
ACGGGCGCCGCTGACGCGACGCCCGTGGTTCGGGGTGGAGGCGATGGGATTCGAACCCACTACCTCCTCGATGCGACCGAGGCGCTCTACCAAGTGAGCTACGCCCCCGAAGGTGACTGAACCTTATCTGGTCGGCACCAACGGAAATCAGGAGATGCGACGAGCCGGTACGTAGACAGGATCGGCGATTCGCTCGGCACGACGGCGAGCTTCCTCGAGCGACATCACACGAGCGTGGCCCAAGTCGTCGAAGCGATCTTTTTGCCACAACCGGTCGATGTAGGCCTGGCGACGAGCGATTGCCCGCACACGTAGGACCCGGACGAACCCGAGGAGCGCGACGCCGGCCACGAGCGCAAGACCCCATGCCACGACCGAACCGGTGATGGCCCCCGCGATGAGCATTAGAACCGTGAAGGCACCCAAGGCACCAAGCACGTTTGCACGGCGGCGGGCAGCAGCGCTGCGGGCGGGACGCATGACTGGCTGACGCGCGAACGCGGCTGCTCTTGAGCGAAGAGCGTGGGGTTCGGGCAACGGCGACAGACCGGGAAGCGAGCCCATGCTGTGGCGACGATTGGTTGCAAACGAAACGCCGAACCGGGCCAAAAAGGCAACCCAGGCAATAGCGAGCAAAACGGTGACATTCACGTGCGAGTGATCTCCTGACACTTCGAAGTCAAACGGCTCGGACAACCAGCGGATGGTCGAACTCCGTCAAGTCCGAATAGGCCGTATGCGGTTGGCCGAGGTCGGGACACCAAATCGAAGAACCATCCCCGATGGAGTCGGGGGACCTTTCAACTGGTGCCGGGAAGCGTTTCCAATACTAGTCAACAACCTTGCACCAGTAGTGCGACGAACGCAGAAACTGTTCAAACTCGGCCCGGATCGAACGCTTTCACGTCATTCGGTGCTGTTCAGCAGAACACTGATCCTGCCCAATACAACCCAGCGTGGTGAGGTCACACTGAACCCCACTCCGGGTGTTCTCGGCCGCAGCTACAAAAAGTTATGCGTTTTCATCGCGGGGAGCGCGGCGGTAGGTGCCGGAACGGCCACCGGTCTTCTCCCACAGTTTCAGGTCGCCGATGGTGATTTCTCGGTCGACCGCTTTGCACATGTCGTAGATGGTGAGCGCTGCGACTGCGCACGCGGTCATCGCTTCCATCTCGACTCCGGTGCGATCAAAGGTGTCGACCGAGGCCTCCACGTCGATTGCTTCATCGCCCAATGTGAAGTTGACGAAGACAGCTCCGACGAGCAGCGGATGACAGAGCGGAATGAGGTGCGCCGTCTGCTTCGCGGCTTGGATGCCAGCGATACGGGCCACAGCAAGCACGTCGCCTTTGGAGAGGGCGTTGGCCGCGACTTTGTTGACTGTCTCGGGGAGCATGGACACCGTGCAACGCGCAACTGCGCGCCGATGCGATGGTTCCTTCGGCGTGACGTCAACCATTCGGGCGCGGCCTAAGGGGTCGATGTGCGTCAGATGGCGATCCGGCATGAGGCGAGGCTATCGGAGGGTCCCGCCGACACCGAACAATGACGCACTCTCGGACTGTGTTCCACTCGCGGTGAAGTACATGTCGGCTGCCTGTTGAATCAACGATCGATCAAGTCGGTTCGGTAATTCGTCGAAGTCCGCGATGCTGCGCGCAATGCGGCACAGGTCCATCGGCACGCACGGTCGGAGTGACGACGCACCCATCCCGACGCAAACTTCGCGGACCAGCTTCGGCGCGGACGGATCGAGGTTGAAACCGGTCGAAGCCATCGCACGATACGAAATCTCGTCAAACTCTTCGGGTGTGACGGCGCCGACATAGATCTTGTTCGGGATACGGCGGAAGAACGCTTCGTCGCCGAGTTCCAGCGGTGGAATGTTTGTCGAGAACACCACCAGACACTCGAACGGGATGCTGAATTTCAGCCCGTAGTCGAGCGACAGATAATCAACTTTGCGTTCCAGCGGAACGATCCACCGGTTGAGCAACGCCGATGGCGCGATCTGCTGCCGGCCAAAGTCGTCGACGATCAGCAGACCGTTGTTCGCTTTCATCTGCAAGGGTGCCATGTAGATGCCGGACTGCGGATCACGCTTCACGTCGAGCATGCCCAGCTCAAGTTCACCGCCGGCAATCACCATCGGCCGCTCGCACACAACCCAACGCGGATCAAGCCCCTCGGGTTGGTTCGCCACGGGCCGATGCACGATCGGGTCGAACACCACGATGATCTGACCGTCGACCTCGACGGCGTGCGGGATGGCAACCACGTCATCGTACAGACGAACCAGTCGTTCAGCGATAGACGTCTTACCTGTCCCCGATGGGCCGTGCAGCAGGATCGGACGCTGCGTCGCGAATGCTGGGCCGACGCGGCGCAGCAGTTCATCGCTTACCACCAGGTCATCGAGCGCGTCGACAACATGGTCCTTCTGCAGCCGAACATCGGCGCGAAGCAGGTTGACGAGGTTGAAATAGCGAGGCAGCGAAACAGGTGCTATGCCCGCATAGCTTGTGCGATTCATGGCTTCAAGCGCGCGTTCCCTGCCGACCTGAGTGAGCTCGAACCGGTAGTTGCTGCCCTGCAGGCCCAGCACGTTGATCTGCTTCTTGTCGCGCAATGCCTGGAACGCAGCATCGATGATCTGGATCTCGAGACCGAGGTCCGCAACGAGCTGATGGGTTGAGGTCTGTTCGACGGTGAATACGCGTCGAAGCACCAATCGTTCGACGAGGACCATCGGGATGTCGAGCGCAGCCGGCATGCCGGGCGGCTTCAGAATGTCAGGCAGAACCTCGGGCATGGATTTCCGTCTTCGCAGGAGGGGGTGTTCGGCAGGAGGGGGTGTTCGCCCTGGAAGATTCGGCACCACACGGGTGGACCTAAAGGTTTAGCCGCCGATTTGGCTCATCGAGCGGGCCGGCCGGGTGAAATTCACTCGATTGATTGAGTGACCAGCCCATTTGGTGCCGACAGCACGTTGCACTTCGGCCGCAAGGGCATCGTCGAGCGCATCGCCATTCAGTCCTGAACGCAGGATGGCGCGCAGGTCGAACTCGTCGGTGGCGAACAGACACGTTTGAAATTTGCCATCGGCGGTGATGCGAACCCGGTCGCAGTCGCCGCAGAACGGCTCGGTGACACTGGCGATGACACCGACGTCGCCGACACCATCTGCGTAGTTCCACTGCGCACTGGGCTGCACCGTGTGGCGGCCACGCACGAGCGGGAACACTTCGTTGATCCGCGCGATGACCTCGGCCGAGGGCACCACCTTGTCGTTGCTCCACGTGTCGTCTGCGTCGAGCGGCATGAACTCGATGAAGCGAACACCGACGTTGTGCTGGCGACCGAAGCGGGCAAAGTCGACGATCTCGTCGTCGTTGACGCAACGCATCAGCACGCAGTTGATCTTGACCGGACTGAACCCTGCGCGTTGTGCTGCGGTAATGCCTTCAAGCACGCGGGGCAAGTCGTCTCGGCGGGTCATGAGGAGGAACTTGTCACCATCGAGCGAGTCGCAGCTGATGTTGACCCGTCGCAAACCCGCGTCTTTCAACTCGTCAGCGAGTAACGGCATGGACACACCGTTGGTGGTCATGGCCAGGTCGACGCCGAGGCGGGCCAGCCGTTGGACCAACACCGGAAGATGAGCACGGACGGTTGGCTCGCCACCGGTGAGCCGAATGCCCGTGAAGTCGAACCGCGACACGCAGACGCGGGCGATGGTCTCGATTTCCTCGAACGTGAGAATTTCTTCCCGTGGGAGCCACTGCATGCCTTCGGCTGGCATGCAGTAGGTGCACCGGAAGTTGCACCGATCGGTGACGGAGATGCGGAGGTCTTTAACTGTGCGCCCGAACGGATCGACCAGGGGCCGGGCCGTTACCGGCGCTTCAGCCGATCCAGCCGATCCAGCCGATCCGGGGTCTTGTGTAGCCATGCCAGCCATACTTCGACCGTAGTCGGTTGACCATCGCTGTAT
>JAYSSK010000141.1:0-1666 GCA_043720595.1 Acidimicrobiia bacterium | reverse complement strand
TGAACCTACTGAATTCGCCGCGGATGCAGGAGCCGCTTCCACCGGGTGCCGCAGGGCAGGTGAAGCTGCTGGGCCACCGATTAGCGGGTCCACCAGGGAACCGGTAGCCGGTGATGATCAGGCCGATGAATCCGGCGATGTGGTACTCGCCCCCACCTGTCCCGCGCTCGGCGTCATAAATGGCGACGACCAGTTCCTGGTTTCTCCACGTGGTGAGGTCACACCCGGCGGGCACGTTGTTGCCCGAGTCGCCAGAAACCCAACCATCGGCAGAGAGCGACAGTCGGCAAGTCGTACTCGAGTCGAGCCATCCAAACCCACCCGGAAGGTCTTGGCCTGATGGCGATGCCGTGCAATTTGTCACGCCGGGCTCCGAGGCGGTGCCGCCCACGCCGTGGAAGTAGAACGTTGCCTCTCCGCTCGGAAACGTCCCGGCGCTGAGATTGCCACCGAGCGCTTGAAACTCGCACTGCGAAACGGTCAGCGGCGACGCAATCGCCGAGCCCACCGGGCCCCAGGCCGCTATCGCGCTGGCGCGGACTGTGCCACCGCTGCCGCCGTTGATGACCGGGGCCAGGAAGAAATCCACCTCGTCGCCACCGTCGGGGGTTGCCGTGCTGGTCCGGACCCGCACCCATCCGGCTGCACCGGCGGGTAGGGGTGGTGCAGCGTCGGTGCACGTCGCGAGGCTCGGACCCACACCACACACGGCGTCGAGTGTTGATGCGTCGTCTTTCGAATTGTTGTTCGCGTACGTTTGGGCCATCGCAGTTTCGTCGCCGCAGTCACCGGCGGCACAGTCCTGGGCGACGGCGAGCGCTGCGGCGTCGCCACCATTTTGCAGTTCGCGCTTTTCGACGTACAGGCTGCCGATGTCGATCACCAATGCCGCCATTCCGATGAGTGCGGTCATCATCACCGCGACAAGCACAAGCACAGCGCCGCGATCGTCTGTCGCCCGCTGGGATGGGGTCAGAGGCCGCATCGCATCCTCGCTGTGGCGCTCAGAGTTCGGCTGCCGAGGCTGACGAACGGGATGTTGAAGTCGAAAGTGGAACTCACCGTCACTGCTGCCTGTGATGTCGGTAAGGCCGGAGTTGGGCAGGCCGTTTGGACGATAGCGCTCGGAACCACTGCCCCGGCCGAGCTGTTCACGGCGGCGGTCACCGCGGCGGACGTCTGGCCGAGGGCGAGTGCCCTCGCTCCCTCGCGGGCCGCACCCTGGATCGAGACCTGGGCATTGAAAGCCCGACCGAAATCGATGATCCCGATCAGCAACATGACGAGGATGGGAAGGATCAGAGCAAGTTCAACCATGACCACGCCGCGGTCATCGGCTCGCACTGTCCTTCCCATCTCGTTCCTGCTTGCAGTCCGGGTCAGATGGCAGCGGCGACAGCGGTAAATACGGCCCGCAGGTCAGTTCCGATGATGGTTACAGCCGCGATGCAGATGACGGCGATGAGGGAGAGCATGAGGCCGTATTCCACCATCGTTGCACCTTCGTCTTCGTCACGGTGAGTGGCCATCCGCCGCTGCATGATTTCCATCAGTTTGAATGTCATTGTGCTGCTCCTTGGTTGAGTCAATGATGTTTCCGGTGTGGAGTGTCGAACCATACGCCCCGAATGCGGTGGTGCACAATAGGCCATTTGGCCCGGAGAAC
>JAYSSK010000140.1:0-1668 GCA_043720595.1 Acidimicrobiia bacterium | reverse complement strand
TCGGACAATCCGTGCGGACAGCCACCCCGCCACAACGCAAAGCGTTACGGGCAATGCATCGCACCTGTGCACATCCTGGATGCCGGACGATCGTTGATGACTGCAAGATGCATCACATCGAGTTCTTCCGCAACGGCGGAAGAACGTCAGTCAACAACCTGCTGCCGTTATGTGAGAAGCATCACCACCTCGTCCACGAAGGCGGCTGGCAACTGACCATGACAACCGGTCGTGTCGCCACCAGGCGGCGACCCGACGGCACCATCTGGCACGCCGAGCCAACCATCAACCGGCGGCCAAGCCAACTATCCGATCAGCAACAGACGACACTCTGCTAGCCAGGCTGCCAACACCAGCAACCACCCCGAAACCCGGGGCGCTTCGGCGCGCCCGAAGACTGACTCCGACACCCCGACGAAATACACGGCCACGCACCGAGCAGCTGTTAGCGGCCATGAGATTGCCCCCATAGGCGGTCACGGGGAGTCCCCGTGGATGGCCACGGTTTCCCCCGTGTTGTTGCCCTTGGTGCATCCGCGCTTAGGGGTGCTGCTCGGGTCAGGTTGGCGTTTGTCACATCGTCCGCCTGTCCCGAGGAGCTGTTCTCTCTTGTACTCGAAAGAAGTCGTCCTGGAAATTTTGGAAGCGTTTGATCTCACGAAGTCGTACCGGGCTGCCGGGGCATTGTGTGGTGTGGATCATCACACCGTCGCCGCGAAGGTCGCCGCTCGGGCGGCGGGTCTGGACCCGGGCGCGGCGGTGGAACACCCGTCGATCTCGGATTCGTTCGTGAGCAAGATTCTCGAGTGGATCAAGACCTCGGATGGTCTGGTTCGTGCTGATGTGGTGCACGACAAGTTGCTCGCAAAGGCTCGGAACGAACGAACGCACGAACGAACGACGCGTCGCACGGTCGCTGTCGTGCACCACCAATCACCTCTGCCCGCCTGACAGTGTCACACACGACGCGCATGCTTCGGATGCGAGCGGAACGTCCTGAGGACGACCTGCTGACCTTGATCGCCACGTCACAGATCGACGGTGCGCCGATCCCCGAGGAGCTCCAGGTCGGATATGTGATCCTCCAAATTTTGGCAGGGATCGACACGACGTGGAGCGCGATCGGTTCGGGTCTGTGGCATTTCGCTCAGCACCCATCGGAGCGCACCCAACTGGTGTGTCTGTGGCGAACGACGACATGCTGTGGCAGACGGTTATCGAGGAAGTGCTGCGGTTCTATGCGCCGTGACGATGGCTCGCAAGGCAATTGGCGACGTCGAGGTTGCGGACTGCCCGATCCGTGTCGGCGAACAGATGCTGCTGGCGTTTCCTGCAGCCAACCACGACCCAGGTTCGTTCGAGAATGCCCACGAATTCCAGCTCGACCGAGCGGTCAGCCGTCATGTTTGGTTCGGGCTCGGCGTCCACCGCTGCCTGGGTTCCAACCCGGCCCGCTTGGAGCTCACCGTCGCGCTGCAGGAATGGATTCATGCGTTCCCCAACTACGAACTTGATGTCGACAAGCCAACAGCCTGGGCAAACGGACGGGTGCGGGGACCGCTCAATATGCCGGTCGTGCTGAACCGCTGACCGACCAACAAACTGCGCCCGTAGGCTGCTGAGCTATGACGTTCGAACGTCCAGCCCCAGATTTGACCAAACTCCTCA
>JAYSSK010000139.1:0-4004 GCA_043720595.1 Acidimicrobiia bacterium | reverse complement strand
CCGACGGCTCAACCGACTTGGCACTCTTCACGCCGGTTCAATAGGAAGTCACCGTTGGTGATTGCGTCAAAGGGCGGCCGTAGTATCCGACGGACATCAATGGCTCCGGCGTTCAACGCTGGGCATCAATCTGTAGGTAGGTGCGCGAGCACCTTTCGGGCGATGGTGTCGAGCGTGGCGAGCTCGTCGGTGGTAAGTAGGTCGATGAAGTGGGCGCGGACGACAGCGACATGACCGGGAGCGGCGAGGACGAGCATGTCACGGCCGGTTGCGGTGATCGTCACATGCCAGCCCCGCTGGTCGGTCGCGCACTTTTTGCGTCGGATCATTTCGCGTTGTTCCATGCGGGTGAGGTGGTGCGACATGCGGCTCTTCTCCCACCCGAGGTTTCGGGCGAGTTCAACGACACGTACTTCCGCTTCGGCGCGGTCAGCAAGTGATGTGAGCACCACATAGTCCTGGTAGGACAGCCCGCTCGTGGCGAGTTGACGAGCGAGTACGGCGTCGAGTTGGAAATGCATCAACGACATGTTGCGCCATGCGTGAAGTTCGGCGTTCGACAGCCACCGGACCTCGGTGTCGTCGCCCTTGGGCCTATTCGAGGTGCCCAAAGCGGCCGTTGTTGAAATCGTTGTAGGCGTCGATGATCTGACTGCGGGTGTTCATCACGAACGGCCCATTGCTCACTACCGGCTCACCGAGCGGTGTGCCAGCCAGCACCAGGAAATGCGTGCCGATCGTGGTGGTCAGGCGAATGTCGGTGCCCATGTTGTCGAACAGCATCAGTTGATGCTCCCCGGCGGTGGTCCCATTCACGTTGATGTCGCCTTCCATCACGAACACGGCCGCGTTGTCGGTGGCGGGGAAGCTCACGTCCAAGGATGCGCCGGCGTCGAGGCGAACCCGCCACAGGTTGATCGGACTGTACGTACGAGCCGGCCCAGTGACGCCACGGTATTCGCCGGCGATCACGGTCACGATCCCGCCATCAACCGGGACGGTGGCCAAATCGTCGGCGGTGAGAGCTTGGTAGCCGGGCTGGTCCATTTTGTGGTCGGCCGGCAGGTTCACCCACAGTTGCATCATGTGCATGCGCCCACCGCGTCGGGCCCATTGGGTTTCGTGGTATTCCTTGTGCAGTATCCCCGATGCGGCTGTCATCCATTGCACGTCACCGGCCGCGATGACCCCACCGGCACCGGTCGAATCGTGATGGGCGAGGGCTCCTTCGAAACAGAGGGTGACAGTCTCGAACCCGCGGTGCGGGTGCACCCCAACCCCGCGCGGGGTCATTGTTGGTGCGTAGTCGTAGGGGGCGTGGTAGTCCATCAGCAGGAACGGGCTGATCCGTTCGCCCAGGTCATGCGCGCCGGGGAACACCTGCGTGACTCTGAATCCGTCGCCCACCCAGTGGAACCCGTTCCCGGAATACACCCCCGCGACCGGGCGAATGCCGGTGCTCAGGTCGTTTGCAGAAGTAGATCGCGTTGTCATGCTCAGTCCAACATAGTTGACACGTCATCTATTCCTCTAATCGCGAGAACGGTTGGAGCTCATTGGATCATCCGGGTTTGCGTGGTTGGTCAGGCAAGCCGTTGCATCCGCCGTTGACCGATGTGCCGATTGCCGCGTACATGCTTGCGGCGGGTTTCGATGTCGGGTCGTGGATCGGCGGCGAGGATCGTGGGTGGGCTCGGGAGTTGTGGCATGCGGGTACGTTCGTTTTTGTCGTTGGTGTGGCGGTGTCGGTGTTCGCTGCGCTCACTGGTTTGTGGGATGCGCGGAAGTCGTCGGAGTCGGGCACGCAGGCTCGGCGTACGATCAATACCCACGCCACGATCATGATCACCGTCACAGTGCTCGCATTGGCCGATACAGCGTGGCGGCTCAACGGCTATCGCAGCGAAGCAGTAACTCCGATCGGGATCGCCGTCTTGTCCGTCGTCATTGCGGTGTTCGTGTCGGTGGGTGCGACATTCGGGGGAACGCTGGTGTACGACTACGGGTTCAACGTGGAAACGGCCGGCGATTCTCCGGTCTGGCACAAGTCCGAGACGGACGTGTTCCCGGGCCAGCATGACAAGACCGAGGCTTCGTCGTGACCAAGCTGCACCGCCTATTCGACGAGCAGGGTCAGAGCCCGTGGCTCGACAACCTGACTCGTACGTCTCTAGCGATGGGACCTTGGCCCGTTTCGTGAACGATGGCATCCGTGGGGTCACGGCCAACCATCTGCGGCAGTGACACGACGGTGCGCTCTGCCCGCGGAGTTGTTTACCCAACGAGCCTGGCGAGTAGGGGCTTGATGGGAACCCTGGCGATTCGACTGGTGGTGTCTGTCAGTCCGTGCGGGAGGAGCAGGTCGTCGCCGTGAATCATGCTCCCGCACGAGTAGACCACGTTAGGGACGTAGCCTTCCCGTTCTGGGTCGGCCACGGTCAGTAGTGGTTGGTCGAGCCGTCCGATGACTCGAGTGGGATCGTCAATGTCGAGCAGGATAGCGCCGAGGCTGTACACCCGGAATGGTCCGACGCCATGGGTTATTACTAACCATCCGGCGTCGGTCTCGAGTGGTGATCCGCAGTTGCCTGCTCTCGCTAGATCCCAAGGCAGTGCAGGAGATTCGATCTTGTCGGCGGAGTCCCAGATCCGAAGGTTGTCGGAGAGCATCACAAAGTTGGACTCCCCGTCGTACCGTGACAAAGCTGCATATCTGCCTCGAATTCTTCGCGGAAATAGTGCCGCTCCTTTGTTCTTTGCGCAGGCTCCGCTGAGAGTCGACACGTCAAACGTCACAAAGTCGACTGTGGATACTATAAGCGGTAAGACTCGAAATCCATCGTACGCGGTACATGTCGCGTAGTAGACGACGGATCCGTCATTTTCTGTGAAACGCACGAAGCGGGCATCTTCCAACCCGTGGCTCTCGATCACCGACCACGGGAAGATCACTCGTTCCGAAAGTTTCGATTCTGGCTCGAAGGTCACCTGGTAGTTGGACGTAGCCAGCCAATGCATTGCTTTCGTGGCCATCTCGGTCAGGCGGCACGGTGCCTGCTTGCCCTCCACAGTTGCAATTGCCGCGTCGAGTTCGTGTAACTCGAACGAGTCGGCCAAGAGGTCGGTGACAAGCTCGGTGGTGCTGTCGAAGGCGTCCATCTCCACCAACTTCTCGCGGAACGACGCCTTGTCGAAGACCGGCGGGCAGTGGGTCCCGGTGACGGCGTAGCGTGAGGACGGATGCACCGTGATCGCGCCTTTGGCGTCGATGATGCCGCTGCGGAACTCGATCGACGAGAGATGGCCTTCACCGATCGATCGGAGGCTCAAGATGAACCGGAGCTCCCCCGGTTCGAGGCCCGTCTGATCGTGATGGGCGACCATCGATGGGTTCGTGAGTGCGGCCGTTTCGATCGAGAATTCTTGGGTGTAGTAGGCGCCGATGAGAAGCTGGCGTTCTTTCGACAGTTCTGCGCATGCGTTTGCACTTCGAGTCACGTACCGAAAGTGGCTGTCGAGTACCGCTTCAAGGTTTACGTGTCGATCCTCGAACTTGGCCCGGGCGGCTTTCAGTATTCCTGCGACCTCGCTCTCGGGGAGTGCGAGGATTCGGGCCAGGAGCCCGTCGTCCGGCAGGATCTGCTCATCCGGAAGGAATGGTTTGACAATGACACGCCGAGAATCGGGACTCAGCTCGACATTAATTTGCTCAATTGGGACCGGCGCAACGGGATCTGCATCCAGCGCGACAGCAACATCATCCGACATTGCCTCTTCAGACGACCGAATTTGCGACACTAGGACACCTCGATAATTGCTCGAATAGCAAGAGCCGTTTCTTCCCAACCACGCACCGAAATGGTGTCGATCCCGACGGACTTCACGGGATAGTCATTGCCGCCCTCGTAACTGTTCAGGTAGGTCCACCACTCTCCGCGCGAGGTCTGGTTTGATTGGTGTGTGATCGATAGTCAGCGCGCTGAGTATCTCGAAGGGCTGGTTGT
>JAYSSK010000138.1:0-4005 GCA_043720595.1 Acidimicrobiia bacterium | reverse complement strand
CCGACGACGCCCCAAGCCTCGATTGCAACTTGATCGTCCTCGTAACAGGAAACCCAACAGCACCGTAGATGTCCCTGGTTTCAACAGTCCAGTCGTATCCCAGACTCGACGACAACCCACCTGGCAGCTGATACTCAACCGTCGTGCCTGATGTTGTCGCCTGCCATGGAGTCGACACCAACAAACCCGACCCACCAACCGGCGTCACCTTGAACCGGTAATTGACCTGGTTCAACCCTGCGTCGTCGGTATCCACGATCGTGGCACGCAACAGCAACGAGTCCCCCGGCAAGGCAATGGCATTCTGCACCGGCGAGACCAGGACCGCGGACGGGACTGCGTTCCTGAAGTCGATCGTACGGCGCCCGCTGGCTCCAACATCGACCCAAGGACCGACATAGCTCCCGCCGCCCGAATAGCCTGTATAGTCCGTTGCTCGAACCCCCCACCAAACAACCTGATCGTTGAACGTTTTCTGGAACGTAGCTCCAATCTCCTTTGTACTTAGCTCGAAAAACTGAGGTACATTTAGCGATCTCATAGTTCCACAGGCAGAATCGAAACATTGGTAAAATTCGTAAAAAAGGCGATCTCCATCTACGTCGTATGATGGTCCAGTAAAAGTCAGAACTTGATTGAGATCGTGACGAAGAACACCTGTACTGGGCTGCACTAGTGAGATATCACTCGCTAAGGGCAGTCGATTCTGCGGTGTCCAATTGCCCGAGAACGCATCCCAGGTTACGTGACTTTCACCCGTGACATTCGACCACCATCCATCATTAACGTGCACACCCCACTTTGCTGCGTCACCGGACCACTCCTCGATCGGTTCACCATAAGGATCTGTCGCAAGAGGCCCCGGGGCGTATCCAGTCCACGACGTTGCTGCCGTCCACCCGGATTGCTGTGTCTCACCAGTCGAATAGTTGTGAATGTAATAGTTGTACTGCACCGGATCATTGTCGGGGTCAGTCGCAGGGTTGACTGCGATCGTCATTTTCCGACCATCCTGCGACGGGTATCCTGCGGCCATCGTCACCGTTGGCTTGCGGTTGATGTACAGGTCGATCGAGAGCTGGAACTTCTTCAAAGTGAACTCGGATGCCTCATCCCCCACGAACCACAGAGTACCCCAATTTAAACTATTCGAGGTCCAATAATCGTACAGCTCTGTCAGGACGTCGCTGTGAACCTGCGGGCCAACATCGATCGCGGTAACCATCACAGGATTCTGGTATGCGCCATCGATTGTGTATCCGTTGATCATAAAACTGTTGGGATCAACCGTTGGTTGACGCGGCGGCTGAGCCCAGATCTCATCAAGCGTCGATGGGGAATCCTTATCAGCCCACCAAACCCGCAACATCCTCGCAAGATTCCCATCGCAAGCGGAACAGCCTTGATAGGGCGGGGGCCCATAGTAGTTGGTATCAGTCCTCAACACTGCCGACTCCACGTCAGCACCCATGTAGGCTGCGTACGGAATATGAGCCGTTGATCGCCAACGCGCCGACGACGGCGCAGTAACATCCATGGCGTTCCCAACCCGCGCCCAGCCATCGACCCACTCGACATTCGAGCCGGGACCACGCACCGACCGAACCCACGACGGGCTCGGATTCACGTTAATCGACGGATCGACCACCACCGGAAAATCCTCCGGGTGCAGACCGGCCACATACGCATCGCTCAATCCGAGCACGACCCTGGTGCGCCCGCCCTTTGCACGTCCCCCAGCCGAGGACCCATTCTCCAACTCGAAGACATGCGAACTTTCAGGCACAATGCCACGTGCGGTAAAGGATTCGGGCCGAGACACCGACACCCGCCGACCGAGACCCTGACCACGACCACGAAGACCAGCACTGCCCCGATCGAACTCGACGCCATTCACCACGAACGACACCGAGTGCGTTGACATTGCAGTCTTGACGATTAGCAACTCCTCAACACCCAACCCATTCACCCGGTACACCAAATCCGAACCGGGTAGCACGTCGACATACCGCACCGACTGACCATCGGGCTCGATTGCTGGCGGTACCGACGACGCACCCTCCGCAAAGAAACTCACCTGACCATCAACGGTGTCAATGACAACACCACCGTCAGTCATCGGCCGAAACGTCGCCTTCCACTCGTTCGCTGCACTGACCAACACGCCGGCAGCATCCGGGAGCACACGGTTGTCGATCTTCTGCCAACGGCCAGCCCGGTCACGATAATTCACCGGAAACGACGACAACCTCACCACGTTCGTCCCATCAGGATTCTCGAACTCGGACCAGAACTCGCCCCGACGACTCACGACCTCGACCGATCGTTCAGGATCAAAACCCGCCGCTACCGGACGAGGCGAACGTGGCGGCGGTGTGTTCGGAATCCCGCGTGTGATCGGCCCCGACGGCACAGCAGGCGGAGGCGGATCGCTGGGAGCTACAACAATTGGTGCCGAAGGAGCAACCGCCGGAGGATCAAACGACACCAACTCCGGACCGGGCGTTGCCGTCGACGTACCAAAAACAGGCGGCTCGCCCGGTACCTTCGGCGGCTCAGGCGCAGCTGTCAGCGGAGAAGCAACCGCTACACGAGCGGGTGCCGTTATGGCAATCCCACCCAACAGCACACACACACACACCAAGCACTCCGGCTGATTTCCCAGAATTCCGCATGCGAGCCCCTTGTCTTGAAAAGTCGCCGCAACCTACGACCGTTTGGAAATACAAATCAAGTCGCAGGCCAAGATCCCCCTCATTGGGGGAGCTAACACAGGGTGATGTCGATTCACTCAACGTGAAACATCGCGCGTGTACGATTGATCAGCTTGCATTGAGCCACAAGACAAAGGCACGACAATCAGCTGCTACTCAAGGGTTTCGCTAGTCGTCCCGCCACCGAACAACACTGTCTGCCGCTGTTCATGATCATCATCCGTGACCCGCACGCGCTCCCATGGCGCGAGTTGGTCACGAACCACCCGACAACCCACCGCCCGAGACCAAACACGGACCCTCGACACGAGCCCGCTGACTCACCGGGCACACCCACGGAGCGCGGCAACGACGCATGAGCGTACCGGCGGATCAGCGGGTGCGGATGAGTGGTTGCGAATCAAAACCGGGCCCGAGTAGGCGGGCCGCTTCGGCCAGCCAGGTTCGTTCGACCCGATCGGCGGTGATTCCCTTCGCCTTCACTGTGAGCAATGGCGTCATGCCATCGAGCAGCGCGGCGAGCACGAACATCGTCTCGTCGGCGTCGCTGTCGAGGAACTCGCCGGAACGTTGCCCATCGCGGATCACCGCCCGCAGTGCTGCTCGCCAGCGCCGGTCCATGCGGTCGCGCTCGGATGCAGCGGCCGGCTCGCGAATCGCCAGCACGGTCAGCTCCATCCACAGTGCCCAGTCGTAGTGGTGCAGCATCGCCTCCACCAGGGTCCGCAGACGCTGCGACGACGTTTCACCCGCAACCGGTTCGGTGTACCGATCGTGGAACTCTTGTTCACGCAGCGTCAGCGCCTCGGCGAGCAGCCCGTGCTTGCCATCGAACCAGTACAGGATCGCAGCCGGGCTGGTTCCAGCGGCCGCGGCGATGTCGACGACCCGAGCGTTGGCGTACCCGCGCTCGGACAGCACCTCGGCCGCGGCTGCCACGATCTGCGCCTTGCGCACGTGATCGAGTCGGGGTCGGGGCATGTGGCTCGCTTTCGGACGCTTCGGGCGACTTCTCGACGCCGTCTGGATTGAATCCTGAGTGTATATTCAGCTTATGACATCAACGGTGGCCGTGGTCGGGACCGGACCTCGCGCTGCCGGGTGGGCCACCCGATTTGCCGCCGCCGGACTGGACGTGATCGTCGACGATCCGGCCGTGTCGGCCGAGGTCCTTCAGCGCTGGCCGATGGCGCAGCGTCTGGGGCTGTTCCCCGGAGCGAGCCCCGCTCGAGTTCGACTTGTCGAGGACGCATCGGATGTGGCCCGAGCCGATCTCGTCCAGGTGATCGGT
>JAYSSK010000137.1:0-1669 GCA_043720595.1 Acidimicrobiia bacterium | reverse complement strand
TGCTCATCTCGTCTCGCCGCGGTTGCATCGAGGCTCCTGTCCGCATCGATGATTCGCTTCGGCCAGGCCTCGTCTTCATGACGTTCCACTACCCCGAGCAGGTCGACGTGAATCAGCTCACCATCGAGGCGACCGACCCGAAGAGCGGCACCGCCGAATTCAAGGCAGCCGCAGTACGCATCGATCGAATCGCTCATACCGCATACCCCGACCGCCAACTTGCGGCCGGTAACTGACACCCGTTCTCGTTCGACCGCGAAGGCACCAACCCCCCATGGATCTCGTCATCTCCTCAGCGACGGCCAGCACGGTCGAACGCGCAGCCATCGATGCTGTGCTCGGCCCGGCGACCGACGGTTGGCGTGGCGGCGAACGTTCCGAAGCTGACCACCACGTTGCTCGTGCCGGACAAGCGTTCCGCGACCTCCGGCCGCGACTGCTCGAACTGCTGCACGCGGTGAACGATGCAGCGGGCTGGGTGTCGCCCGGCGCAGTCAACGAGATCTCGTTACGCACCGACATCGCACCCGCGGAAGTGTTCTCGGTGGCCAGCTTCTACGCGCTGTTCAACCTTGCTGGTCCTGATCTGCGTCAGCTCCACGTGTGTGTCGACGCGGCATGCCGCGCCGCCGGGTCGACCGATGCATCATTGCCTGCCGGTGCGCATGCGTCGCCGTGTCTGGGGGCATGCGAGCGGGCTCCCGTCGCACTGTTGATCGAGGCTGGTACTCCGGCAGTGCACTCACTCGTCGAAAACGCGAGTCCGGCGACCCTCGCCGCCGTGCAGGCCGGGGCAACACCAAACACCGAATCCGATGTGGTGGCGTCAGTCCCACAGGCCGGGGCTCCCGACCTCGTCCTCCTGCGGCGCATCGGAACGGTCAACCCGGTGTCACTCGACGACTACCGAGCGCATGACGGGTACCTAGCGCTGCAACGAGCATTCGCCCTCGGGACGACTGCCACGATCGAAGAAGTGGCCGCCGCCAAACTGGTCGGCCGTGGTGGTGCAGCGTTCCCGACCGGGCGTAAATGGGCAGCGGTCGCCGGGCAGACTGTGTTCCCGCATCACCTCGTGTGCAACGCCGATGAGAGCGAACCTGGCACGTTCAAGGACCGTGCGGTGATGGAAGGCGACCCCTTCTCGCTCATCGAGGCGATGACCATCGCAGCGTTTGCCACCGGATGCGCACACGGGTGGATCTACCTGCGAGGTGAATACCCCCGGGCCATGGCAACGCTCACGGCTGCGCTCGCAGTTGCACGGAGCGCTGGGTTGCTCGGCGAGGACATCATGGGTTCCGGCTTCTCTTTCGACATCGAGATCACTCGCGGAGCCGGGGCCTACATCTGCGGCGAGGAGACGGCGATCTTCAACTCCATCGAGGGGTACCGGGGTGAGCCGCGCAACAAGCCACCGTTCCCTGTCGAAAAGGGTTTGTTCGACCAGCCGACCGTGGTCAACAACGTAGAGACACTTATCAACGTGCTGCCTATCCTGTTGGAAGGCGGAGCCGCATATGGCGCACGAGGCACCGAAGGGTCAGCCGGGCAGAAGCTCTTCTGTTTGTCAGGAGCCGTGCGTCGCCCTGGGGTGTACGAAGTCACCTATGGCGCGACGTTACGCGAACTTATTGTCCTGGGTGGCGGGTTGGTTGAGGGTCGCTCG
>JAYSSK010000136.1:0-105814 GCA_043720595.1 Acidimicrobiia bacterium | reverse complement strand
CGGCGCTTGCGATTGTTCCGGACGCGCTCAAACTGGTGTCTAGCGACGCCAAGCAGGCTGGCAACAGCCTCGTGCTGGTGGGGGGCCACGGCACGGACCTGCGCGGCAGCATTGTCGACGCGGTGCTTGGCGTCGATGGGCCAGGGTCGGTCCCTGGTGCATCAGATGGCGCTGCGGAGTTGTACCGGGCGGTGCACCAGGCAATGCGATTGGGATTTGTGCGCGCGGCGCACGACGTGTCTGATGGCGGGCTGGTGAGCTGTGTTGCTGAGATGTCCATCGGCGGGCGACTCGGAGCACGACTCAACGTCGGGACGGGAGGGGTGTCAGGCGGCAGCGTTGCGGCGCTGTTCGGTGAAACGTCAGGCCGGATCGTGCTTGAGGTCGAACCCGGCCACTGTGAAGAGGTGGTGGCAATGACGGGTGGTGAAGTGATTGGGTCGTTCCACAGTGAGCAGCGGCTGCAGGTAACTGTGGCTGGTGAAACGGTCATCGACCTGGGCCTTGATCAGCTCTTGCACGCATGGCGTGGCCACGTCGGCCCTGACGCACACGTCCGGAGCATCACGAACACCGCAGCACACGTCGGGAGCGTCGCATGACCAGTGTGAAACCTTCAGCTGTGGTGATCACTGCGCCCGGTACCAACCGTGACCACGATGTCTCGTTTGCGCTCGAGTTGGCCGGGGCAGATGTGCAGCGGGTTTCTCTTGCGTCGCTGACTGCACACCCGGAACGGGTGCTCGACTTTCAGATTGCGGTATTTGCCGGAGGGTTTTCGCACGCCGACGCGCTTGGCGCCGGCACGTTGGCAGGCCTCCAGATCAGCCATGGCATCGGAGACACGATTCGCAGGTTTGTTGCGAGCGGGCGGCCAGTGATCGGCATCTGCAACGGGTTCCAGATGCTGGTTCGGGCTGGCCTGCTGCCAGGTTCGCTCACGCACAACGCAGGTGGTCAGTTTGTCTGCAAGTGGGTCACGCTGGCAGCTCCGAATCCTGGCCGAAGCGTGTGGACAAGTGGGATCGACTCGTCGTTCCAGTGCCCGGTGGCCCACGGTGAGGGCCGCTACGTCGCAGACCCCTCGACCATTGCCCAGCTTCAAGCCCTGCAATACGTGGACGGAACAAACCCCAACGGGTCGGTTGGTGCAACCGCAGGCGTGACCGACGAGACCGGTCTCATCCTCGGCATGATGCCTCACCCAGAGAACCACGTGCTGAAGCGTCAGCACCCCAGGTTCGTCAGAGGCGAGGCAACGGGGCTCGCACTCGCGCTCTTCCGCAACGGCGTCGACCACGTGAAAGCGTGGGCCTAGCAATGCAGCCGACCAGCGAGCCTCGCCTGACGGGCATGCCAAGCTTGGTCGCTCCACTTGACCAGCTGACGTTGCCGCTCGCCGACCGGCGCGACGGGAAAGTTCGCAGTAGCTGGGCGTTGTCCCCAACACCGCTCGACGGACCGCGCCGGTTGTTCATTACTTCCGACCGATTATCTGCCTTCGACCGCGTGGTGGGCCTGGTGCCGGGCAAAGGCCAGTTGCTCAATTTGTTGGCCTGGTGGTGGTTCGAACAACTCGAAGCCATCGTTCCCAACCATGCTCTTGGTGTTCCAGACCCCGCGGCGCTGGTTGCACGCGAAGCGACACCGCTGCCTGTAGAAGTCATTGTGCGACGGGCCATCACTGGCGTCACGAACACGTCGCTATGGCACCGTTACGACGCAGGCGCTCGGGTGATCGACGGACACCGACTCCCGGACGGCCTCGCGAAGAACGAACTGCTTCCGGTGGCGATCATCACACCAACCACAAAAGGTTTCACGGGCGCTCACGACGAGCCGCTGAGTGTCGCCGACGTCGCAACGCGCGGCCTGGTGGAGCCAGCGTTGTGGGAGCAGGTGTGCGACGCAGCTCTTCGAGTGTTCGCTGCGGGTGAGCGAATCGCCGAACAAGCGGGGCTTGTGCTCGCTGACACCAAGTATGAGTTCGGTCTGGGCCACGATGGACAACTACTCCTCATCGACGAGGTACACACGCCAGACAGTTCCCGATTCTGGGAACGCAGCACGTACGTCCAACGGCTCGAACGGGGTCAAGAGCCAGAGAGCCTCGACAAAGAACTCATCAGGCGGGCTTACGCCGACCTCGGTTACCGGGGCGATGGGCCTGTGCCAGACCTCGGCCAAGAGGTCTGGGCAGCTGTAGCAGCTGGTTATCAGCGCACTTATGAACGCCTCACCGGAACTCAGTTCGTTCCTTCGTCCGACGATCCAACCCTGCGAATCCCGGCTGCGCTCGTCGCTGCTGGCTTGCTCTCAGAAAGCAGCTGACCCATGTGCGGCATCCTTGGCCTCACCCTTCCGCCACATGCAGGAGCAGACGAAGCGGCGCGCCGTGCGTTCTTTGGACTGTTCGCGTTGCAACACCGCGGCCAAGAGGGGGCAGGAATGGCCACGGCTGATGGGGTTGGTGCTCGGATTCACAAAGACACCGGGCTGGTGACGCAACTACTCACCGAGGAGCGCCTCCGTCAGCTGCAAGGACATCACGTCATTGCGCACACGAGGTACTCCACCACGGGCTCGTCTGTTGCCCGGAACGCGCAGCCGTTTCTCGTTGAGACCAAAGACGGCCCGCTGGGCATGGTGCACAACGGCAACCTGGTCAACGCGGCAGAACTTCGTGAACAGCTGTTGGGCCGCGGCTTTCCACTCGCTGCCAGCTCGGACACCGAAGTGATGGTGCTCATGTTGGCGAGCGCCATCGGCGAGTCGCTCGAAGAACGTATCGAGCGGACTATGGCCTCGTGGAGGGGTGCGTATTCGCTTGTCGTCCTTGCCTCAGATCGAATTGTTGCGGTGCGCGACCCGTGGGGCTTTCGGCCCCTGTCCATTGGACGGCTTCCCGATGGCGGATGGGCAGCGGCATCGGAGACGTCGGCACTGGCAACGCTCGGAGCGGTCGATATCCGCGAAGTTGAACCGGGCGAAATCGTGAGCATGGCGGGGGAGCGCTGCACAAGCGTTGTGCCGCTGTTCAGCGCGCCCATTCATGCGCGATGCAGTTTCGAACACATCTACTTTTCCCGTCCCGACAGTGTGTGGGACGGCACCAGCGTGCATCATGTCCGCCAGCGGCTCGGAGAATTGTTGGCAATCGACGCACCAGCCGAAGCCGATGTCGTCGTCCCTGTTCCGGACTCGTCGATTCCTGCCGCCATCGGGTTTGCCCAACAGTCCGGTATCCCGTTCAACGACGGCTTCATCAAGAACCGCTACATCGGGCGAACGTTCATCGAGCCCACACAGGCCATGCGAGACGCCGGCGTGGCGATGAAGTTCAACGTGCTCCGAGAGAACCTGGTCGGTAAGCGTGTGGTGATGATCGACGATTCGATCGTCAGGGGAACAACCGCAGGGCCGCTGGTCAGGATGCTGCGAGAGGGTGGTGCGACTGAGGTGCATGTCCGCATCACCTGCCCACCCATCCAGCACCCATGTCACATGGGTCTTGATATGGGAACTTACGATGAGCTCATCTCGCATCGGATGGACGTCGAGGAGCTCCGCCAGTACATCGGCGCAGATTCGCTCGCCTTCCTTGGGCTTGCATCGATGATGAAGGCGATCGGCCGTGCCGACGGGTACTGCAATGCCTGCTTCACTGGTCAGTACCCGGTGCCTGTCCCGGTTCAACTTCGCGATAAGCAGCGTTTCGAAGGGGTCCTCCGATGAGCAACACACCCACACCCACGAAGCGTCTCCCGGGTAGCAAGCGCCGGGTATTGGTGCTCGGCAACGGTGGCCGTGAACACGCAATCGCTGCGTCGGTTCTGGCGTCCGTTCGGTGCGACGCGCTGTTCGTAGCCCCCGGCAACGCAGGAACGCCTGGAACCCGTGTCGAGCTGCGCATCGAAGACCCGGTGGCAGTTGTGGAAGCTGCCCGCCAGATGGGCGCCGACCTGGTGTTGATCGGTCCTGAAACGTGTCTGGAAGCTGGTGTGTCCGATGCACTCACCGCCGCCGGCATCGATGTGTTCGGTCCTTCCCGTGCCGCAGCTGAGTTGGAGACGTCCAAGATCGCGAGCAGGGCCTTTTGCGAGCGCCACGGAATTGCTGTTCCAGCCAGCCGGGCGTTCACAGCGGACCAGCTCGATGACGCCATTTCCTGGGTGAAGTCGGCCGGGGTCGCAAAGGTCGTCAAGGCAGACGGCCTGGCTGCCGGGAAAGGTGTCGTGGTAGCCGCCAGCCTCGATGAAACCATCGACGCAATCAGGGCTGCATTGGGCGACGGAGCGTTCGGCGACGCTGGTCGTTCGGTGCTCATCGAAGAGCGGCTCATTGGTCAAGAGGTCTCGTTGCTGGCGTTCTGCGACGGCGTTCGAGCTGTGCCCATGTTGCCGGCACAAGATCACAAACGCATTCACGAGGGTGACCGCGGCCCCAATACGGGTGGTATGGGTGCATATGCTCCGGCCCCAGTATGCCCGCCAGCTTTAGTGAAGGAACTCACAGCATCGGTGTTGCAGCGTGCTGTCGACGGTTGCGCAGCGGAAGGTCGGCCGTACCACGGCGTCCTTTATGCAGGTCTCATCCTTACCGCCGATGGCCCGCGGCTCATCGAGTTCAACGCTCGCTTTGGAGACCCTGAAACGCAGGCGTTGCTCCCATTGCTCGAAACTGACCTCATCGACATTGCCGAAGCGTGCGTCGACGGCGCGCTCGACACCGTCGAGGTCCGATTCGCGCCCGGTGCGAGTTGCGCTGTCGTTATCGCGTCCGAGGGTTACCCGGGCACGGTCAAGACCGCACTTCCAATTACCATCTCATCCGATGCGACCGCTGGCTCTCTGCCTGCGGCCACGGTTTTCCACGCGGGTACTGCAACCGACGCTGACGGACAGCTGATCAGCGCTGGGGGACGAGTGCTCACCGTGGTTGGGGTCGGTGCTGACTTCGGTGAAGCCCGTCAGCGTGCATATGACCAGGTTGGTCACGTCAAGCTGGCCGGAATGCAGGTCCGACGGGACATCGGCTGGCGTGCAGTCGCCAGTACAACAGGCGGATACGCGGCTTCTGGTGTCGATATCGACGAAGGGAACCGTGCTGTCGAGCTGATCAAGAAGTCCGTGTCATCAACTCAAGGCCCAGCGGTGTTGTCAGGTGTGGGCGGTTTTGGTGGTGTGTTCGACGTGTCGATGCTGAAGAGCTTCGATGCGCCGGTTCTGGTTGCGTCCACCGACGGCGTAGGAACCAAGGTTGCGCTGGCCGCTGAGGCAGGCAGGTTGCGCGGAGTCGGCATGGACCTCGTCAACCATTGCGTCAACGACGTGCTGGTCCAGAACGCCCGTCCTTTGTTTTTTCTTGACTACATCGCCTCATCCAAGATCGATGCGAACGAAGTCGCAGACATCGTCTCGGGAATGAGCGAGGCTTGCGTACACAACGGTTGTGCGCTGCTCGGCGGTGAAACCGCAGAGATGCCGGGTGTGTACCACGATGGTCACGTCGACGTGGCCGGAACCCTCATCGGCGCTGCTGAAGGTGCCCGCCTGCTGCCATTGCCCACGGTCGCACCGGGCGACGTCTTGATCGGTGTTCGGTCAAGCGGGCCGCATACCAACGGGTATTCGTTGCTGCGCAGGATGTTCGCCGCGATGCCACTGGAGGCTATGCCAGCCCCGTTGGAAGTGCCGCTGGGCGATGCACTGCTCGAACCGCATCGATCGTATCTCCCCGTTCTCGCGCAGCTCCTCGACGGGCCTGAAGCGGGTTCCGTCAAGGCACTTGCTCACATCACCGGTGGTGGTCTGCTCGAGAACCTGCCACGGGTGTTGCCAGACGGCACCGGTGCCGACGTGCAACTCGGTTCGTGGCCGGTGCCACCGTTGTTCCAGCTGGTCAGAGATGTCAGCGGGCTGAGTGCAGATGAACTCCATCGGACGCTCAACATGGGCATCGGAATGGTTGTCATCTGCGCGCCGGCCGACGAGGCTGCAGTCGTTGCCCAGATCGACGAGCCGGTGTGGCGCATCGGTTCGGTCGTCGCACGTGCCGCAGGCGGGGTTGAACTGCGATGACATCGCCTGCCCGGCTTGCTGTCCTTGCATCCGGATCGGGGTCCAACCTGCAGGCGCTGCTCGACGCGTGCGCGGTCGGGGACCTCGATGCACAGGTGGTGTGCGTCGTCTCAGATCGACGCGGCGCAAAGGCGCTCGAACGTGCGGAGAACGCTCGCGTGGGGCAGGTCTCGTTTGTTCCGGCTCCCGAACCAGGCGCGTCGCGCGTCGACTGGGATAAGCAGCTTGCTGAGGTGGTGGGCGAATCCAGCCCGGATTGGGTCGTCCTTGCGGGCTTCATGCGCCTGCTGTCGCCAGCGTTCTTGGACCAGTTCCCAGGTCGGGTCGTGAACCTGCATCCCGCGCTTCCTGGCGAGCTGCCCGGTACTCGAGCAATCGAGCGGGCATTCACTGAGCATCAGCAGGGTTTGCGCAGCCACACCGGCGTGATGGTGCACCTCGTTCCCGACGCAGGCGTGGACTCTGGTCCGGTCGTCGCGTACGAAATGGTGCCCATCCAGCAGAACGACACGCCCGATGCGCTGGCTGCGCGTGTTCACGAAGTTGAACATCGGCTCCTCGTTCAAGCTCTGGCGGACTTGGTCCGTGAAGACCGCGATGCATCTCTCAAGGAGTCGATCCATGAATCCAACCGATGAACTCTTCGATCGATTCACTGCGCTGACGTTCGACGACGTTGTTGTCGTTCCTGGTTACAGCGAAGTGCTTCCTTCTGACGTCGACACCAGTGCGGTGCTCGCACGTGACATCACGCTGTCGATTCCGGTCGTCTCTGCCGCAATGGATCGCGTCACCGAGTCGAGGATGGCAATCGCCCTGGCCCGCTTGGGTGGGATCGGTGTCATTCATCGAAATCTCGACGCTGACGATCAGGCTGCCGACGTGCGCCGAGTCAAGCGGAGCCAGTCCGGCATGATCACCGATCCGGTCACCGTCGGACCTCACGCAACCGTTGCTGAAGCAGACGGCCTGATGGCGCGGTTCCGCTTCAGCGGAGTCCCTGTCGTCGACGAGAGCGGGCTACTCATCGGCATCATCACCAACCGGGACATCCGTTTCATGGAGCCGGGCGACCTCGATAGACCGGTCAGCGACTTCATGACCTCGACGGGTCTTGTCACCGCACCTATCGGGACGACGCTGCTTGAAGCGAAGGCCCTCCTTCGTCGGCATCGCATCGAGAAGTTGCCGCTCGTCGACGCGCAGGGTCGGCTCACCGGCCTCATCACCGTGAAAGACCTTGCCAAGCACCAGGACCATCCGCAAGCCGCCGTTGACTCCAAAGGACGGCTGCGTGTTGCGGCAGCCATCGGCGTCGGACCAGACGTCGAGAAGCGCGTCGATGCGCTCGCTCGGGTCGGCGTCGACGCAGTTGCTATCGACACCGCTCACGGCCACTCCAAAGGAGTTGTCGACACTATTGCGATGATCCGTTCCGGTTGGCCAGACCTCGCTGTGCTGGCAGGCAACGTGGTCACTGCCGATGGCGTCGAAGCGTTGGTGAAGGCCGGCGCGGACGCAGTCAAGGTCGGCGTCGGCGCGGGTTCGATCTGTACAACCCGGGTGATAGCCGGAGCCGGCATGCCACAGTTGTCGGCCATCCACGAAGCGTCGAAGGCGGCGCGTCGCCTCGGTATTCCCATCATCGGCGACGGAGGCATCACCTATTCCGGCGACATCGTCAAAGCAATCGCGGCCGGCGCCAACATGGTCATGCTCGGCAGTGCATTGGCTGGCACCGACGAGTCTCCCGGCGAGTTCGAGCTGTTCAATGGTCGGCGCTACAAGAGCTACCGCGGGATGGGCAGCCTGGGTGCGTTGTCCGGCCGCGCCAACGACCGCTACGCGAGTGGACAGGGCCGAGAAGATTCCGGGCCGGGCAAATTGGTTCCCGAAGGGATCGAGGGCCGTGTGCCCTACGCTGGCTCGCTCGCTGATGTGATGCACCAACTGGTCGGCGGACTGCGATCAGGAATGGGTTACGCCGGCGCTGCAGATCTCGGCGAACTCGCTCGTGCGCGCATGATGCGGGTCACTGCAGCCGGCCGTGAAGAGAGCCATCCGCACGATGTGCAGATCACCAAGGAAGCGCCGAACTACTCTCCCGGGATCTCATGAGTGCACCGAACCCATCGAACCCATCGGCTGCTGAAGAGCCTGTCGCACCTGTCGTCGGTGTGGTGATGGGTTCGGTTTCAGACTGGTCCGTGATGGAACACGGGGCAGCGACGTTGAAGCAGCTCGGTATCTCGTTCGAGACGAAGATCGTCAGCGCGCATCGTATGCCGGCTGAGATGGCTGACTACGCAGCAGGCGCATCGGATCGCGGCTTGCGTGTCATTATCGCCGGGGCCGGTGGGGCTGCTCATCTTCCCGGGATGCTGGCCGCGCAAACGCTGGTTCCGGTGCTCGGAGTGCCGGTGCCTGCAACGGTTCTTGCCGGAACCGACGCCCTGCTCTCCATTGTGCAGATGCCAGCTGGGGTGCCCGTTGCAACGTTCGCCATCGGCAAGCCTGGTGCCATCAACGCTGCACTGTTCGCAGCGGCCTTGCTGGCGCATGACAACCCCATGGTGATGAGCGCTCTCGTGGCGCGGCGAGCCGAAGCGCATGCTGCCGCTGTCCGGTCGCAGTCCGAACTTCCCGGCTGACCTCAGATGGCCATCATTGGTGTCCTGGGTGGTGGCCAACTTGGTCGCATGCTCGCAATGGACGCTCAGGCGGCAGGGCATGAGGTGATTGTGCGCACCGACGAGGCAGCCGGCGGCCCGGCAGCACAGATTTCGATCAGCGAGGTGTCTGCACCGTATGGCGATGCAACCGCGAACGCGGTGTTTGTTGCGGAGTGCGACGCCGTCACAATCGAGTTTGAAAACTTGCCACCATCGCTGCTGCGCGAATTTGCCACCACAGTCCCGGTCAGACCCGGCGCGCATTCAGTAGAGATCTGCCAGCATCGCCGACGAGAAAAGGAGTTTCTTCGCGACCATGGGTTCCCACATGCCGAGTTCGTCGTCGTCACCTCGGCAGCGGAACTTGCCGATGCGGTTTCCCAACTGGGGGGCGCGGCAGTCGCGAAGACAGCGGCGTTTGGTTACGACGGCAAGGGGCAAGCGCGGTTCGGATTGTCGGGCGACCGCGGGCAGTTCACTGTCGCCCAAGCCGACGTTGCGTGGCTGGCTCTCGCTGCGCCGGAGGTCGTCGTCGAGCAGTTTGTTCCATTCACCCGGGAGTTATCTGTGGTCGGGGTTCGCGGTGCGGACGGCGAGTGGGTTCCGTTTGCTCCCGGCGAAAACGTGCATGTTTCCGGCGTGCTGGACCACACGGTTGTGCCGGCGGACGTGCCGCCTCACACCGCTGACACGGCGCAGCGGGTGGCAGGGGAGATCGCTGCGGCGCTGGAACATGTTGGTGTGATCGGTGTCGAGTTCTTCGTGCTCAACGACTGGACGTTGGTCATCAACGAGATGGCACCGCGGCCGCACAATTCTGGGCACCACACCATCGACGCGTGCGTTACCAGCCAGTTCGGCCAACAGTGGCGAAGCACACTCGGGCTTCCGCTCGGTGACCCCTCGCCGACGGCCCCGGCTGTGGCGATGTGCAATCTGCTCGGAGACTTATGGGTGGGGGGTGAACCGCGTTGGAGCATCCTCGACGAAGCTCCCGACGCGTTTCTGCACCTGTACGGAAAACGCGACCCGAAGCCCGGGCGGAAAATGGGTCACCTGACCGTGACCGCTCCTACAGCTCAGGAAGCTCGGTTCCGAGTTCTACATTTGCGGCGTCAGCTGAGTCTTCACGGACATGACAATTACGATCCAGACCTCTAGCCCCTGAGCATTGCGCACGGTACTGAACGTCGACTCAGGAAATACCGTATGGAGGTCAGTACAGCAGCAGCAGTGCAACCGTCGATGCAATAAGCATGAGTAGCGCAGACCTGGCCCCAGGGGCCAAAACTGACACGAGCGCTCTCAGCCGTTTCGTAGCTGCGGTGCAAATGGACCGGACGATGGCGTACATCCTCCTGAATCGCGCAGGGAAACCAATCTGGGCGTCTCCCACGCTGTTCGAACTTGTGGCCCTGGATCTCACAGCTTCGGCGCCACTGGCGGAAGCCACTCACCCGGAGGACCTCGCCCTGTGCAATGAGGTGTTCAAGGTCGAGCAAGACGGGGCCGCCGACAACACGTTCACCATCAATCGACGGTTTGAATTGGTAGTTCGGCTCCGTTCGCCTCACGGCGGCTGGCGGCGTGTCGCACTCAGGCTGATGAATCTGGTGGATGAGCCCGACGTTCGTGGTTACCTGTTGCAGTTGACGCTTGCGAATCAGGAACTCAACACCGTGGCTGCTTTCGACGCTGCGGCGTCTGGCGAAGGAATTGCTGCTGTACTTCGCGAACTGTTGGCGACAATCGAGACGGGGGGAACCGGGAACGGAGTCGGAGCGGTGTTCGACCAGTCCGGAACGTGTCTTGGAGCGTCCCCGGAAGCGCCGATCATGGCGGGCGACGAGCGTTCAGATCCGCGATGGGGTGCAGCGTTCGATGGCCATGCAGACATGGTGGAGCCCATCGTGTCCAGCCGGAACGGAACCCACTTGGGGACCCTTGAAACGTGTTCGGCTTTCCCTGATCTGCGACCGTTCACGGCTGCATTGACCCGTGCGGTAGCGCGGCGGATTGCGCTGGTATTGGATAACGAAGCAGACAGGCGAGACCTTGTTCGCAACGCAGCATTCGATGCGCTGACCGGATTGCAAAACCGCTGGTCGTTCCGTGAATCGTTCCGAAAGATCGAGGACAACAGCGGCATCTCTGTTGTTTTCATTGACATCGATCAGTTCAAGTTGGTCAACGACACATTCGGCCACGACGCCGGCGACGCAGTGCTGGTCGAGGTCGCACGGCGGCTCCAGCAGTATGCGGAACCTTCCGACTTGCTGGCACGGCTTGGAGGTGACGAGTTTGTTCTGGTGAGGTCCGCTCCTGCTGTTCCTCCTCACGAAATCGCCGTCGCTGACATCGCTGGGCTCTTGTCGGTGCCCGTGGAGCACGACTCGATGGTCATCCCGGTCAGTTGCAGCGTGGGCGTGGCGCGCGGTGTGGCCGGGGACCGACGAGACCTGATTGCTCGGGCCGATGCTGCAATGTACGAAGCAAAACGACCCGGCCGCAATTGTTTACGCGATGTCGACGTGACGTAACGAGTTCTTCGCCGCCCTGTCAATGTGGGATCAGCGTCTCCCGGTTGGTACGTTCGCATAGATGAACGTCAGTGAAGCTTTGTACCGCCGAACCTCTATCCGTGCGTTTCGTCCCGACCCGCTTCCGCAACAGTTGGTGTATGACATCGTCGACGCGGCCCGCTGGTCGCCGTCGGGTGGAAACCTCCAGCCGTGGAAGGTGATCGCCGTTGCTGGCGACGCCCGCCAGGACGTAATCGACGCAGTGACCAAGGCACTTGCCGCCAACCCTCGTGGTGAGGAAGGAGACCGGCCAATGTACCCGGCCAACCTGTGGGATCCGTATCGAACCCGCCGCTACGAGGTCGGCGAACGAATGTATGAACTTTTAGGGATCGGTCGAGACGACAAAGCCGCCCGGTTTGCCCGACTCGCTCAGAACATGCAGTTCTTCGGTGCACCGGTGGGGCTGTTCTTCGTGATCGACGAGCGGATGGGTTACGGCCAGTGGGCTCACCTCGGCATGTTCATGCAGTCGGTCGCTCTCGCAGCTATTGAGCGCGATGTGGCGAGTTGCATGCAGGAATACTGGGCGCTTGGACGCGAAACCCTGAAGGGCCACTTTGGGTTGGATGAGCACGAGATGGTCTACTGCGGTATGGCCCTCGGCTACGCAGACGCCGATGCCGTGGTCAACCAGCTGCGATCCGAACGTTCGCTGGTCGAAGACTTCACCACCTTCGCCGGATGGTGACTGGCCTGCAAAAATGGCGAGCGGTGACACGTGGTTCAGGTGATCTCTGCCCGGAGGGAACTATGTTCTCGCCGGTTTGACATCGTCACGTGTCGAAATTGCTAACGATCGTCGTCGAACGACCTCAAGCCGAACCACAGTGCTGAGGTCGGAGATTCGTCACGTGACAGTACGAAACCACTGAAAAAATTGAGACTGACCGGTACCCGGGCTCGAACCACCTCTTCCACGAAGATCAAGACTGTTGCTGTGACCGGGGAAGTCGTCCCTAAACCCCCTTTCCCCAACCTTCAATCCTCCAAAAACCAGAAATCGAGAACCACGTGTCATTCAGCTGAAACGTCACTTCAGCCATGCGAGTCTGGGAAGGTTCCTTGTGCGCGCCCGGAACCTTGCTCTACGCGAACAGAAGTTCGCCGCGCAACAATCCGGGCACCAAGTTCAGGTTCAAACCGAACTGTCGGCACCGTCACGTGTCGACATGACCGAACTGGTCGATACCATGTGCGACCTGGACTTCGACCTGTTCGACTTGTTTGGTGACGACGAAGAGTTGGCGTCCCCTATTGCCATAGCGACTTTGGGTGTGGCCGTCCGCGCTTACAAGACCATCCAGTCCGACTTGACAGAAATCTGGTTGAATGATCTTGACTACGACGACGAAGACGAACGAAGCCTTGCCGTCTAGAAACGTTGGAGCGGGTGACGGGAATCGAACCCGCATGACCAGCTTGGAAGGCTGGGACTCTAGCCATTGAGCTACACCCGCGTTGCGTACCGCTATAGGTACATCGGCCACACCAACAAACTGCGGCCGATTACGTCGGGGCGACAGGATTTGAACCTGCGACCCCCTGGTCCCAAACCAGGTGCGCTACCAAGCTGCGCTACACCCCGTTGCAATCAAGCTCAGACAGCCTACCCGCATCAACGCCCCCACCAGATCATTTCGAGAGAAAATGCGAAGCTGCGGCTGGCAGGATGCGTAGATGGAGCTTTTTGGCGTCTGTAACGCCTCGCCAGACTCGCTCAACGCGGACTCGATCGTCACCGACCTCGAATCTGCGTTGGCTCGGTTGACCGACCTGTTCGCTCACGGAGCGCAGCACATAGACCTGGGTGGCCAGGGGTCGACGTTCCAAGCCACGCAGGTAGACACCGAAACCGAGTGGTCTCGTCTCGCGGAAATCATTCCGGCTCTCGCAGCAGCATCCGCCCGCACGGGCGCTTTGTTGTCGGTCGACACATGGAACCCGGTCGTCATGGAACGCAGCCTCGACGCTGGCGCGACCGTGATGAATGCAGCCGATGCAATGCAACTGGCTGCGATGTGGGAACTCGCTGCGGAGAGGGGCTGCCCGGTCGTTTTGCCCTTCATGCTCGGCCCTGATCCGCTCCACCTCGAACACGTCTCGGGCGACGCGCTCGAGGTGATGCTGGCGTGGTTCACCGACAAGTTGGCCATGGCCGACACCTACGGGATCCGCGCCAACATGATTCTTGACCCGGGTACTGGCTTCGCCCCGCTGGGTTGGGAGTGGGAGAGCCGGTACCACTACCAGAAGTACATCTACTCAAACCTCGACAAGTTGCGGACCTTCGATCTGCCGCTCTACATCGCCCTCCCATGGCGCGAGACCCCCCAGCACGACGAACTGCTGCACATCGTGCTCAGCCACGGGGTGGAATACGGCCGAGCCCATTACCCGGGCAAGATCCGAAGGGCCGAAGCCCTCGCTGCTTGATTGCGGGCTGCAGAAACCTGTCCTGCCTGCTGGCCTTCGCTGTTTCTCGAAAAGGCACAACCCGCCCGCCGCGCTCACGAAGCCGTTCGAACGCAAACGCTGAAGACGCTTACCCGCCGACAGGACGGCTACAGGAAGTAGAGCCGGTTCAGCGACACTCGTTCGGAGGGGTCCGCGTACACCCGATCACCGTCCAACGAGACGAATCCGGTGCGAGCATCGACATCAACCGAGCCGACTCGGGAATTGTGCACCATGTTCGCCGGGCCGATCCCACGGGTTGCGCGCACCCCAACCCGGCGGCGGCGTGTCGTCATGTGGTCGTTGTCGCCAGCCGCTGCGGCCGCTGACACGAACGCGATGGACAGATCAGCAGCGGTGGCACCGAACGCACCGAACTGGGGGCCGAGCACAAGCGGCTCGCACGTATCGGTACTTGCGTTCGGATCACCAGTTACCCCGTACGCAGGAAATCCAGCCTTCAGTACGAGGTTGGGCTTGGCGCCGAAATGGTCTGGCCGCCACAGCACGATGTCGGCAACCTTGCCGATCTCGATGGAACCAATCTCGTGGGACAACCCATGGGCGATGGCAGGGTTGATGGTCAACTTCGCGATGTACCGGCGGACGCGGTCGTTGTCATCGTGGCTTGGCGAGCCGTCGAGATCTGCCTTCATTTTGGCCGCCAATTGAAACGTCCTGCGGAACGTTTCGCCAGCGCGGCCCATTCCTTGTGCGTCCGACGAAGTGATGGCGATCGCACCAAGATCGTGGAGCACACCTTCTGCCCCCATCGTTCCACCACGGATGCGGTCGGCGACGAGATGGTGATCAGAGTGCGAGTGGTGGTTGAGGCCGTGCGCTGCAAAGATCATTTCGTAGTGCTCGTCCAGCGCGTCTCGCCCGAAGGGCAGCGTTGGGTTCGTCGACGATCCAATGACGTTGGGCCTGCCTGCGAGTTTCAGAACGTTCGGCACGTGGCCACCGCCGCATCCTTCGATATGAAACGCGTGGATGGTGCGCCCCGCGACCACGGCCAACGTGTCTTCCACGCTCAGGCATTCGTTGAGACCGTCTGTGTGCAGAGCAACTTGGACGTCATGGGCTTCGGCGACGCGTAGTGCGGTGTCGAGCGCACGGGCATGCGCTCCCATGTCCTCGTGCACCTTGAACCCGCACGCGCCGCCCTCGACGAGAGCCTGGATCAATGGCGCGTCGTCGGACGAGGACCCGCGGGCGAGGAACCCGATGTTGACCGGCCATGCGTCGAACGCGTTGAAGGCATGACGCAACGCCCACGGCGAGTTGACGCCGACACCCCAGACGGGTCCGAACTCCTGACCGATGATCGTGGTCACGCCGGAAGCCAGCGACGCTTCCATGATGCGTGGCGATAACAAGTGCACATGGGTGTCGATCGCCCCAGCGGTTGCGATGAGGCCCTCGCCGGAGATGATGGAAGTTCCAGTTCCGACGACTACGCCCACATCGTGAAGCGTGTCGGGATTGCCAGCGCGCCCGATCGAAAAGATGCGTCCGTCACGGATGCCGATCGACACTTTCGCGATTGGATGCATGGCGTCAACGAGCACGACATTGGAGATGACCAGGTCACACGTTTCCGGGCTCGGGCGGGCCTGGAGATGCAACCCATCTCTTGCTGTCTTTGCAAACCCTGCGATGAACTCGTCGCCTGGGTGCTGTGCGTCGTGCTCGATGCGGATAACCAGGTTGGTGTCCCCCAGGCGAACGCGGTCACCCTGTGTTGGCCCGTGAATGGCTGCGTAGTCAGCGGGGAGGATGGATGCCGCGTCCGTGTGCGTATGGGGCTGATTCCCGCCGTGATGGTCGTGCGCCTGAGAGCCGTGACTGTGACTTTGGTTGCGGCTGTGGTGACGGGTGTCCGAGAAATTTGCGGCCATGGTCAGCTGCCCAGGAAGCCTTGTTGTTGCGCCCGTAGAAGCGCACGCTGACGCACGTCGGGGTCATCAAGCTGGCCGTCCACCAGGCCTGCGAATCCAACTGCGATTCGGTCGCCGCCGACAGGGGTGAGTGGCGCCGGCGTTGCAGCCCCTGGTTCGAAACGGAGCGCTGCCCCTGCCGGGATCGCCAGGCGCATCCCATAGGCCGCAGCCCGCGGGAACGAGAGCCGATGGTTGACCTCGAAGAAGTGAAAGTGCGAGGTGACGCTGATTGGAACGTCAGCCGTGTTGACCACGTCCAAGGTGAGAACCGACGGTATGTTCACTGACGAATCTCTTCCGCAATGGACGCCGCCAGGGTTGAGGCTGGAGTCGTCGTGTTCCGAGAATCCGTTGTCTTCCATGCGGAACGGGTCTCGCACTACAACGAGTCGGGTGCCATCGTCGAACACCGCCTCGACCTTCACATCGGTCACGATTGCCGACACCCCCGACAAGAGTTGATGTGGTCCGAGCACGGAACGCGCTGCGTCGACCGCCTGCAGGAGGCGCGCGCCGTCGCGGGCGGCCTCGATGGCAGCGTCGGCGACAAGCGCTGTTGCCTCAGGCACGTTCAGGAGCAGCCCGCGGGCCAGCCGCCGCCGGGCAAGTTCGGCTGCATTGAAGAGCAGCAACCGGTCTTGTTCCGTTGGCGTGAGCCGCATGCCTGGAGAGTAGCGGTCGATGGTCCGCGGCGGTGATGCACCGCCCGCGACGGTTACGATCAACCTCACCGTGTCCGTCTCTGCTCGGCCGCTGCGGCGACCCGTTCGACTCATCTCACCGCTCGCAGACTTTCTGCGAACCGAGGCGGCAGGAGGAGCGCTGCTCGTGCTCGCAGCTGCGGTCGCGTTGGTGTGGGCCAACGTTGCCCGCGGCTCGTACGAATCGTTCTGGCAAACACAGGCTGCCCTACGCGTCGGAAGCTGGGAGCTGGGGTTCGACATTCGCCACTGGGTCAACGAGGCGATGATGACCCTGTTCTTCCTGGTCGTTGGGCTGGAGATCAAACGTGAACTGACCGACGGTGAACTGCACGATCGGCGTCGCGCGGCGCTGCCGTTCGTGGCTGCGGTGGGCGGGATGGTTGTCCCAGCAGCCATTTATGCCGTTGTGAACGCGGGCAGCGACACCCTGGGCGGCTGGGCCATACCGATGGCAACCGACATCGCCATGGCCGTAGGCGTGCTGACGTTGCTCGGCCCCCGGATTCCGTCAGCCCTGAAACTGTTTCTGCTGGCGCTCGCGATAGTGGACGACATCGGGTCAGTCATCGTGATCGCCATCTTCTACGGCAAAGGTTTGAGCGGCGCCTGGTGCGCTGCTGCCGCTGGGCTCATCGCAGCCTTGATCATGACCAAACGCTTCGGCGTGCAAGCGGTCGGGGTGTATGTCGTCTTGGGGTGTGGACTTTGGTTCTGCGCGTACCGGTCTGGAGTACACCCCACCTTGGCCGGCGTCGTGTGTGGTCTGCTCGCGCCTTCGAAGCCCTTCCTGAACGTCGATCTGTTCGACGAAACCGCCCTCGTCTCGACGCCGCCTGGGTCGGAGTTGGCTGGGTTGTTGGCTGACGTTTCGTCATACAATGCAGCGGCAGAAACAGTCCGTCTCGCCCGCCAATCGGTCTCGGTTGTGGAGTGGCTCGAACACCGGTTGGTGCCGTGGAGTTCGTTCGTGGCTGTGCCACTGTTCGCGTTGGCTAACGCTGGAATCCGGGTGGGGTTAGCCAGCCTGGCCGATGCGCTGCGCTCCCCGGTAGGGGCGGGAGTTGTTTTCGGGCTGGTCATCGGCAAGGTGGTTGGGATTTCGGTGTTCAGCTGGCTCGGCGTCCGCGCTGGCATTGCCACGTTGCCGACTGCGGTGAGTTGGTCGCACATTGTGGGAGCGGCCGCCCTCGGCGGCATCGGGTTTACGGTTTCGCTGTTCATCGCCGGGCTGTCATTCGAATCGGCAGCTCAGCAGGACCAGGCTCGCGTCGCAATCCTGTTTGCGACGTGCATTGCCGCAGCGCTCGGGTGCTTGCTCCTGTTGCGCGCACCGGCGTCGACGCCGGTCCGAGCGGTGGTGCGGAGGAACCCTGCGGCGGAGCAGTAGCCTGTGTGATCCCGCCTGGGAGTCCACTGGGTTCGCCTGTCTTGGATGGTTGGCCGTCAGGTCTGCTGTTTTCCCGGCGATACCCTCACCGAACACTTCGCACACTGGAACAACGCCGAGAATGCAGACCGCTGTTGAGGCCCTCGAGGGCAACCACGCAAAGCTCACCGTCACCCTGACCGAGGCCGAATTCGACAAGGCCCTGTCCGACGCGTTCGTGAAGATCGCTGGCGAGGTGCGCATTCCCGGGTTCCGTCCCGGAAAAGCACCTCGGCGCATCCTCGAGCAGCGCATGGGCAAGGAATACGCCCGCGGCGTTGCACTCGAAGACGGGCTGCCAGAGTTCTACGTTGCGGCCGTCGAGCAGGAAAACCTCGACGTCATCAACATTCCACAGCTCAATTTGCTGTCGGGTGGCGAAGACGGCCCGGTCACGTTCGAAGCCGGCGTCGAGCTTCGCCCCGAGGTTCGCGTGCCCGGCTACGAAGGTCTCCAGGTCACCATCGCCAACCCTGCTGCCACCGAGACCGAAATCTCGGAACAACTGGACCGCATGCGCAACTCGTTTGCCCAGCTCAGCGAGGTTGATCGGCAGGCTCAAGACGGCGACAACGTCCGCATCGACGTCAGTGGCACCATCGACGGAGACGCAGTTCCTGGGCTGACCGCCGAGGACTATCTGTACGAGGTCGGTGCTGGAACCGTCGTTCCTGAACTCGATCGCAACCTGCTCGGCGCAAGCGCAGGCGACCAGTTGTCCTTCGAGGCCGCGGTTCCAGGTGCCGACGACGACAGCTCGCAAATCGTATTTGCCGTCACCGTCAGGGCTGTCAACGAGAAGGTGCTGCCAGCCGCCGACGACGCCTTCGCACAGTCCAACTCAGAGTTCAGCACCATCGCCGAACTGCGGGCCGATATGGCCAACCGAATCAGCATGGTCAAGCGGGTCCAGTCCTACATTGCGCTGCGAGACGCAACCATGCAGGCCCTGGTCGACGTAGCGGATATCGAGACCGTTCCAGAGTCGCTGCTTAACGTCGAAGCCCAGAACCGCCTGCGAGATATGCAGAACCGCTTGGCTCAGCAGGGTGCATCGCTGGACCAGTACATCGCTGCCACGGGCCAGACGCCAGACGAGCTCATGGCCGAAATGCGGGAGCAGGGCACCAATAGCGCTAAGGCCGACCTCGCACTTCGCAGCGTGGCCAAGGCCGAAGGCATCACCGTCACCGATGCTGAAGTCGAAGCCGAGATCGTCCGACTGGCGGATCGCTTCAACATGAAGGCGAAGCAGGTTCGGCGCAACATCATCAACAATGGTCAGATGTCCGTGCTGCGTGCCGACGTGGTGAAGTCAAAGGCACTGAATTGGCTCATGGAGAACGTGTCACTTGTCGATGAAGAGGGCCATGCGATTGACCGCAAGGACCTGCAGCTCAGCACCGACGAAAAGGCCGCAGCCGACGAAATCGTCGACCGCGCAGAACTTGCCGAACACGATCACGATGACCACGACCACGACCACGACCATGACCACGAGGGTCATGATCACGACTGATTTCACAGTCAGTTGGTCCGAATAACTTCCCCGTTTCAGACAGGATGGCTGCGATGACCCGAATCCAGAACTACCTCGTGCCCACAGTGGTCGAGCAGACCAACCGCGGCGAGCGTGCGTACGACCTGTACAGCCGCCTGCTCAAAGAGCACATTGTGTTCGTTGGCACCCCAATCGACGACACCATCGCCAACCTGTTGTGTGCGCAGCTGCTGTTCCTCGAATCCGAGAACCCAGACCGCGACATCAACATCTACATCAACTCGCCTGGCGGCGACGTCACTGGTCTCATGGCCATCTACGACACGTGCCAGTTCATTCGCAACGACATCTCCACCATCTGCTTCGGTCAGGCTGCATCAGCAGCCGCCGTGCTGCTCGCATCGGGTACACCCGGAAAGCGGTTTGCGCTTCCGCACAGCCGTGTGCTCATCCACCAGCCGTACTCGGGTGCAGGTGGCCAGGCCTCAGACATCGAGATCCAGGCGCGGGAACTCAACCGCATCCAGACCGACCTCGAAGAGATTCTGTCCCGTCACACGGGCCAGACAACCGACCGGATTCACAAGGATACGGACCGGGATTACATCATGTCCGCCGAAGAAGCCAAGGTCTATGGCATCATCGATCACGTGATCACCTCCCGTGAACTGCCGCTGTCCGACGCCATTGCTCACTGAGCTGTTCTGAACGTCAACCGGAAATCCACTTCAGAAGCTTCCTGAGAAAGACGAGACTGACAACGTGGCAAAGTTCGGTGACGGAGGCGATCTCCTCAAATGCTCCTTCTGCGGCAAATCGCAGAAGCAGGTCAAAAAGCTCATAGCTGGTCCGGGTGTGTACATCTGCGACGAATGCATCGAGCTGTGCAACGAGATCATCGAGGAAGAACTCTCCGACACCGGAGAGGTCCGCTTCGACGAGTTGCCGCGGCCCAAGCAGATCCACGCCTTCCTCGATGAATACGTCATCGGGCAAGATCAAGCCAAGAAGCAGCTGGCTGTTGCGGTCTACAACCACTACAAGCGTGTCCAGACCGGTGCCACCGAGACGGTCAAGCAGTCAGAGGTCGAGCTGGCCAAGTCCAACATCTTGTTGCTCGGCCCAACCGGCTGCGGCAAGACCGAGCTGGCCCGCACACTGGCCCGCATGCTCAATGTGCCGTTCGCTATCGCCGACGCCACAGCGCTCACCGAAGCCGGTTACGTCGGTGAAGACGTCGAAAACATTCTGCTGAAGCTCATTCAGGCAGCGGACTACGACGTCAAGAAGGCCGAGACCGGCATCGTCTACATCGACGAGATCGACAAGATCGCCCGCAAGAGCGAGAACCCATCAATCACCCGAGACGTCAGCGGCGAAGGCGTGCAGCAGGCTCTGCTCAAAATGCTGGAAGGAACCGTCGCTTCGGTGCCACCGCAGGGCGGCCGGAAGCACCCACACCAAGAGTTCATCCAGATCGACACCACCAACGTGCTGTTCATCTGCGGCGGAGCGTTTGCCGGCCTCGACAAGGTCATCGAAGCACGCATCGGCCAAAAGGGCATCGGCTTCAACTCTCGGGTCTACTCCAAGAGCGAACGCGACCCTGGTGAGTGGTTTGCACAGGTCCTGCCCGAAGATCTCACCCGGTACGGGCTCATCCCAGAGTTCATCGGCCGCCTACCTGTTGTCGGTGCCGTGTCCTCGCTCGACCGCAACTCGCTGATCAAGATCCTTACCGAGCCCCGTAACGCGCTGGTCAAGCAGTACAAGAAGTTCTTCGAGTACGACGGCGTCGCGCTCGAGTTTACACCCGACGCTCTCGAGTCCATCGCCGACCAAGCTCTCTTGCGCGGTATTGGTGCTCGCGGTCTCCGTGCGATCTTGGAAGAAGTGCTGCTCAACGTCATGTACGACTTGCCGGGTCGTAGCGACGTTGCTCGCTGTGTCATCACCCGTGAGGTTGTGCTCGAAAAGGTCAACCCCACGTTGGTCTCCCGCACGGAAGAAAAGCCCGAACGGCTCCGCCGCGCTGCCAGCTGACGAAGAACTCTTGGGCAGCGCCGAGCCGCCTACCTGCGTTTGCTAGACCAAGCCTGATGCAACCTTCCTCCGGACGTGAACCGCTCCGCCCGTATCCCTTCACGCTGACCGAAGCGATCGACTGGCTCGACGCGCACGTCAACATGGAGAAAGGTGCCACCGTCAACGATGTGGCTGGCGTCGCACTACCGCCCCGGCGCCTTGACCCTCCCAGCCTGGAACGTATGCGCGCGTTGCTTCGTTTCGCTGGCGACCCGCAGCTAGACGTTCCATTCATTCACGTAACGGGCACCAACGGCAAAGGTTCCACTGCCCGCATGGCAGCGTCGTTGCTCGAGGCTTCCGGTCGCAGCGTAGGTGCCTACACATCTCCGCATCTCGAGAAACTCAACGAGCGCATCGCCTTCAACAGCCAGGCTATTTCCGACGCCGATCTCACCACGGTGCTGTCCGACATCGCGTTGGCAGAAGACGCAGCGGGGGAGCGGTGCAGTTTCTTTGAGCTCACTACCGCCGCTGCTTACCGATGGTTCGGCGACATTGCGGTCGAAGCTGCGGTCATCGAGGTCGGGATGGGCGGCAATTGGGACGCCACGAACGCGGCCGACGGGGCTGTCGCGATCATCACCAACGTCGAGTTCGACCATGCCGAGTATTTCGGGCCGGCTCGCTCGGATATTGCACGGGAGAAGGCCGGGATTATCAAGCCCGGCGCTGCTGCGCTCATCGGTGAGCAAGACCCCGAAATCGCCCAGCAGCTCCACCGTTTGGCGCGTGAGCACGAGGCCGAGACAATCTGGCAGCGCGGCACAGACTTCGACACCGTCAGCAACCGCCTGGCCATCGCTGGCCGGTCGTTGTCGCTTCGCACGCCCGGCGGCCGCTACGACGACGTGTTCATCCCGTTGCACGGTGCGCACCAAGGCGACAACGCTGCGATTGCACTGGCGGCAGTTGAGGCCTTTCTGCAGGAACCCCTCGATGCCGAGGTTGTCCGTAATGGTTTCGCACGCGCTCACAACCCTGGGCGGCTCGAAGTGATGGGCCGTCGGCCACTCGTAGTGATCGACGGGGCGCACAACCCTGCCGGAGCAGCGGTGTTGCGCACCGCAATCGATGAAGCGTTCGCGGTTTGCAAGAAACGTGTGGTGGTGATGGGTTTGCTCGATGGTCGCGACGAACTCGACATGGTCCGCATTGTCTGTTCCGGTGCCGCCAAGGTCATTGCGGTTGCACCCTCGTCGCCACGAGCCATGGACCCGGACCGCATCCGAGCAGCGGCGGAGAGCCTTGGTCTGTCCGTGGTCGTCGCTCGTGACGTTCCGGAAGCACTCCAACGCGGCCGTGCCGCTGTCACCGAAGACGACATGCTCCTGATCACCGGCTCGTTGTACCTTCTGGGCGAAGCCCGCCCCCTCCTCCGCTAGTCCCAGCGTCGCCCTCCCCTCACCCGGGGTGTTGGCTGATCCGGCCAGGGGACCCAGTCCTCAACCGAAACTCTTACTCGGTGGGGCGGACCTCGAAGTGTTCTGGGTCGAGGTCCGCGTCGGTGGAACGGGCGCGGCGCACTTCGGCGGCCGGACGGGCTTTCGCTCGCACGTCGGTCACGGTGGCCATGGGTGGGCCGGTCCTGGCCCAGTCCAGCAACTCGTCCACCCGGTCTTTGGCGCCTGCGACGACGGCCTCTACCCGCCCATCACGTCGGTTGCGTACCCAGCCTTTCAGCCCCAGTTCGTCCGCCCGCCGTTGCATCGAGTCGCGGAATCCGACCCCCTGAACCCGGCCGGAGACGAACAGGTGCTGCACCGTTTCTCGTGCTGCGGTTGCTGCCATGGTTCCCTTGAGCAGCGGCTTCTGACGTTTCGCTACCGACGCAAGTGCTTCGTCGAACACCGGCCAGTAAGCCTCGGGGCTGGTCGCAGCAGCTCGATGATCGAGAGCCACTTCATGCATCGTGGCCCCCGGGATGAGCCGGGCCAACTGGCGCTGGCGAGAGGCCGGCACGGTGGCATCATCGAGCGTGACGACGACAGCCGTAGGTGCACTGATCATCGGTAGCCATGCATCTGAACGGAACCTCCCGAGTGCGTGACCAGCCTCGGCGATCATTCCAGCGTGGTGGTTCTCGTACTCGGTGGCCATCCACTCGGCGAGCGGCGAGGTTTTGTCCGGTGACCTGAAACGCCCGGGGAGGCGATGGACGAGGAACTTGGGGGCTGCATTCAACGCCCTCACGGCAGTCCCGAGGATGGACTCGAAGAACACCTGGTCTCCGCGTGTTTCTGAGAACACCGAGGCGGAGCTGCACAGCACCAGACCCGCGACACGTTCCGGATGGCGGTGCGCGACGAGCTGCGCGATAGTTCCGCCCATCGAGTACCCAACCGGTACGAACTGGTCCCAACCGAGGGCGTCGGCAACGGCCACCACATCGTCGGCACAGTCTTCTAGCGAGAACCGCGCGCTGCGCAGACCGGTACCGTGGCCGCGTTGGTCCCATGCGGCGAACGAATGCCGTTCGGCTATCCGACCGTACAGGCGGAACCAATTCAGGTTTGCCGTAACCGTCCAACCGTGCAGAAGGATGAGCGGCGGCATACGCCGGGCGCGCCGTCGGTCGGAGGGGCCGTCGGAGTAGCGAACCGCCAGGCTGCCGCGCTCGCCCAGGTCGATGACACGGCTGTGGGGGAGTACCGGCACAACGCCGTTTTTCCCCGAACGTCTTGTGACCATCGCCATGAAGGCTCAAGTCTGACCCATGTGAGCCCATGAGTTGTGTACCGAACCGATTCGCTGAGCGACTCGCACAAACGCTGCAAGGCGCGGCAGGTCAGTCAGGGGCGTCTTCGTGCCCCGGTTTGGCCTGCATCAACCCGGCGTATGCATCAACAGCGGTGGCTGCACCTGTGACCACCCGGTGAATTTGTTCGCAAATCGGCATGCGAACTCCGTGGCGCTCGGCAAGGTAGAGCACAATCTCGGCGGTCTTCACACCCTCGGCCACCATATTCATCTCGGCGAGGATCTCGTCGAGTTTGCGGCCTTTCCCCAGTTGTTCGCCAACGTACCGATTGCGTGAGTGCGGCGACGAGCACGTGGCGATGAGGTCGCCCAGGCCGGCAAGACCGGCAAACGTTGACGGTGATCCACCCATGGCCACTCCAAGGCGGGTGAGCTCGGCGAGACCGCGTGACATGACACCGGCCCTGGTGTTGTCTCCGACGCTCAGACCTTCAGCCATGCCGGTTGCAATAGCGATGACGTTTTTCAGCGCTCCACCAACTTCGCAGCCGACCACGTCATGATTGGTGTAGAGCCGGAACACGTCACGGTGGAACACGTCCTGCAACGCCCGGGCGACCGCCTGATCCTCGGTCGCGATGACGCCGGCTGCTGCGAGCCCTGCCATGACTTCTTTGGCCAGGTTAGGCCCCGTGAGGGCGGCTGCCGGGTGGCCAGGGAGGACTTCTTTGATCACTTCGGTCATCCGCTGCATCGAACCCTTTTCGAAGCCTTTGGTGAGCGACACGATGGGGATCCAGGGGCGAATGGATGCACTGGCGGTCAGGAGCACGTCGCGGAAACTGTGCGAGGGCACGCCGACCACAACCACGTCAGCTGATGCCACCGATTCGGCCAGGTCGGCCGATGCGCGAAGCCGTTTGGGAAGGGTGAACCCGGGAAGGTAACTCGTGTTGGTATGTGCCTCGTTGACTTCGTCGACCGTGTCTGAGTTACGGGCCCACAGAGTCGTCTCGTTGCGGTTCCACGCAGAGATGGATGCAACGGTTGAACCCCAAGAGCCTGCGCCGAGAACGGTGATCTTCATTGCGCCAGTGTTGCCGAAAAGCCGCCCGCCTCGCACAGGACTGGCTGGCATAGGTCCCGCCGGGAAGCGGAAACGGTCGGGCTAGCCGATGCGCTGTGCCGACAACGTGCGCAGTTGGCGGAGCGCCACGGACAGTGCCGCCAGCTGCGACCCGTCGACGGACTCGGTATTGTCGACCATCGCTAGGTGCCGCTCGATGGCTTCGATCCGGTGAGCAGTCCATGACGCCACACGTGCGTCTGGGTCTGTTGCGTCGCTCGATCCCAACACACTTCGCGTCAGGGCCATGTGCTCGCCTGCCAAATCGTCTCGCAGAGAGGCCCGGGCCAACGCATCCCATTCGTTTTCGCGGGGAAGCCGCAAGATGCGTCGACGCAACCGGCCGATCAGCAGCGAGTCGTCGAGTGCTAGCAACACCCCTCCGACGACGTCACGCGAGACACCGGTTGATTCTGCGACCACGACGATGTCGAGCAGCGTTGTCGAAAGTTCCAGTTGAGCCCCTTGGCGGGCCAAATGCTCGGGCAAGCCAGCCGCCACGAAACGGGCTTGTCGGAGTGAGAGGGCCTCGCCATCAGATCCCGGCGCACCGCCGCGGGCGACCAGGCCATCGAGGAGCAGTGACAGTTCAACAACGGCGGGCCCATAGGTTGCGACGGTGGCGCGGACGTCAAGCGGAAGCGTCCTGTTGCGCAACAGCCACCGCGTGGTGCGTTCGACCGCTCGATCGGCTTCGAGGAGCAACTGCACCACCTCACGATCCGGATGGTTCCCATCCAACGAACTGACACCCTCCCAGTAGTTGTTGATGTCGAGAATCGACGTGGCGGCCATATGCGCACGGACAATGTCAGCCACGGTCGCGTGAGTCTCCGATTGCATTCGGTAGACGAACGAAATCCCGTTTCGGTTCACCAACCGGTTGGCACGCATAGTGGCCACTATCTCGTGTCGGAGTGGATGTGCGAGGACGGCTTCGGCGAACTCTTGGGCGATTCGTTTCGGGAAGTACGCGAGCAGGTCATCGTGAAATGCCGGGTCGTCGGCCAGTTTCACTGAGGCAAGTTCTTCGCTGAGTGCGAGCTTCGTATGTGCAACAAGTACTGCCAGCTCGGGAATGGTGAGCCCCGCTCCAGATGTCTTGCGCGTGGCGAATCCGGCGATACTTGGCAGGGCCTCCAACGCTCGGTCGATTCGGCCTGTCTCTTCAAGGTGGGCGACATACCGTGCGTGCAGGTCGATCATGCCCGGCGCCTCGGTCCACAGGTTGCCCAACAGGCGGTTCTGGTCAATGTTGTCTGCCAGAACCAAACCGGCCACTTCGTCGGTGAGCGAGGAAAGCAAGTCGTTGCGTTCAGCCTCGGCGAGCCGCCCGACGCGCACCAACGGATCGAGCAGGATCTTCAGATTGACTTCGTGATCAGACGTGTCGACGCCGGCGGAGTTGTCGATCGCGTCCGTGTTGATCCAGCCAACCTGGTTGGATGGATCCTGGCGTAGCCGGCCGGCAAACTCGATCCGCCCTCGTTGCGTGACACCGAGGTTGCCTCCCTCTCCGACAATCGAGGCGCGCAACTCGGTGGCGTCGGCCCTGATGAGATCGTTTGCTTTGTCGCCGACCTGAGCGTGAGTTTCGGTCGATGCCTTGACGTACGTCCCGATCCCTCCGTTCCACAACAACGCCACTGGTGCGCGCAGGATTGCACTGAGCAACTCCGACGGAGTCAAGTCGATGCCGGGAGCCTCGCTCGGTGAAGAAGTCGGCAAGGGTTTCGGTGTGATGCCCAGCACCGTTGCGGCCAGCGTTGACAGACGGATGGACTTCGCGGTGCGCGGCCACACTCCTCCGCCTTCGGAGATCAGGGCCGGGTCGTAGTCCTCCCACGAAGATCGAGGCAGGGCGAACAGTCGTTGACGCTCGGTCAACGAGGCGACGGGGTCGGGGTTTGGATCCAGGAAAATGTGTCGGTGATCAAACGCTGCAACTAACTGAATCCGGTCAGAGAGGAGCATGCCGTTGCCGAACACATCGCCCGACATATCGCCGATACCGACCACGGAAAACGGTGCAGCATCCGGCGACGTGATGTCGGTGCCCATCCGCAGGAAATGTCGCTTGACGGACTCCCACGCGCCCCGGGCGGTGATGCCCATGGCCTTGTGGTCGTAACCGACCGAACCGCCGGACGCGAACGCGTCGCCCAGCCAGTGGCCTCGTTCGAGACTGATCTGGTTGGCAATATCGGAAAACGTTGCGGTGCCTTTGTCGGCCGCTACTACCAGGTAGGGGTCATCTGAGTCCCACCGAACGACACCAGACGGGGGATTGGTCTTACCGTCGACCAGGTTGTCGGTCAGATCCAAGAGTGCGCCGATGAAAATCTGGTAGCACGCGACGCCTTCTGCCTGCACGGCGGACCGGTCGGTGGTGAGAGGTTGATCGCGGACGATGAACCCGCCCTTTGCGCCAGCAGGGACGATGACGGCGTTCTTCACCGCCTGTGCCTTCATGAGGCCCAGTACCTCCGTGCGGAAATCCTCGGGGCGGTCACTCCAACGCAACCCCCCACGAGCTACTGCGCCCATCCGAAGGTGAACTCCTTCGACGCGCGGAGACGAGACGAAGATTTCAAACTGTGGGCGAGGCTCTGGAGCTTCTGGAATCCGCCGGGACTCCACTTTCACCGCAAGGGCTGCACTGCCGGGACGGAAGGCATTGGTGCGGACCGATGCATCGATCAGCGCGCTGATCATTCGCAGAATACGGTCGTGGTCCAGGCTCGGCACACCTGCCAGCGACTCTGCGAAACGCAAGGATTCAGCAGACGCGGCTGCCCTTCGCTGCTGGTCGGCGTCGACAGTTGCAACTGTGTCGCCCGTGCCCACCATGTCAGCCGCGTCGCTGTGCGCGGGGTCGAACATCAGGTCGAAACGACGCGCAAGGTCTCTTGCCAGAACTGGGTTCTCCAGCAACGTCGACACCACATATTCGAGCGTCGAACTCAGCCCCAGCTGGCGTGCGTGCCGTGCGTACAGCCGCAGCACATTCGCCTGGAACGACGTCAGGCCAGCGGCAGTGACCAGCTGGTTGAACCCGTCGTTGTCGACCTTGCCGGTCCACGAGCTGACAACTGCCTCGCACAGGCGTTCAGCGTCGGGGCCACGAGGGTCTATCGAGGGGAGCCCGTTGCCGCACACTCCAAGGTCGTGAATCCACACGCTGCGGCCGTCGACGACGACTTCGTCAGCCTTTTCGTCAATCACTCGGAGCGCGAGGTTGGAGAAGACCGGCAACAGGTCCGCCAGGGCAATCGCCTTTTCCGGTGAGTACACGCTGAGGCGGGCATCGGCTGAGGTTGTGTCTTCGGATGTGTTGGCGTGAATGCGAACCACGACTGCCTCGGCGGTGAGTGCACGTTCGCACCACGCAATGTCTTCGATCGCCTGCCCGATGGGTGTCTCTGCCGTGTAAGCGGGCGGGAACGCGTGACGAAACCGTGCCACGACTTGTGCCTCGCCGCTGCGGGTTTCGGTGAGTGCTTCTGCGAGGGCATCTGACCACGAACGCGAGGCCATTGCGACTTCCGCTTCGAGTGCAGCCATATCCGGCATGGCCGAATGTTCGGACGGCAAAGTGAACAGAAGGCGGGCCAGGCGAGCGTCACTCAGCTGGGTTGCGAACGTTGAACCCGTGGCATGAAACGCCCGCTCCAGGCTCGCCTGAATGCGCATGCGAACGTCGGTGTTGTACTGGTCCCGCGGCAGGTACACCTGGCAGGTCCATGCGCTGCGTTCCCGGTCGAACCGAGCGAACAATCGCGTCCGGCGCCGTTCGCCGATGGCGAGCACGCCCATGACCGTGTTGGCGAGTTCGTCTTCTGTCGCAGCAAACAGCTCGTCGCGTGGGTGGCTGGTGAGAATGGACCGGAGTTCTTTACCGGAGTAGCTGCTGGGCGACAATCCGCTACGAGCCAGAATCGACCCGACCTTGCCCCGCAACAGAGGCGTATCCAGCGGCGATGTGAGTACCGCTTCAGATGTAAACAGCCCAACGATGCGCCGCTCGCCGATCGGCAGACGCAGAGTGTGGCTGCTCGTGGAACCGCTGCCCATGGCGTCGACCGGGCCGTATCGTTTGACGATCACGATGTCATAGTTGGTGCGCCGGTGAACTTTCGCCACCGCAATGGTCTTCGTAACAAGTACAACTTGTTCGGCTGGCCAGCCGGCCGACGGGGCAATGATTTCCGATCGAGGTGTGCCGGGGTGATTGTCGACAAGGATGCCAATCGCTGAGCCGGGAACGGGTTCGAGGTCTGTGCCGTTCACCAGTTCATGGTCAATAGCCCCGAGGAACGTGAAATGGCCAAGCAGGAGCCACTCCAAAAATGTTGCCGCTTCATCTGGGTCGACCTGCTGACCATCGAGACGCGGAGTGTTGAACCGAACCTCGCCAGAAATCGCGTGAACCCGTTGCTGCATGGCCGGCCACGCCACTACCGCAGCTCGCACGTCTGCCAGAGCAATCTTGACGGCAGCCACCAGCGCTACACACTCTTCATCAGTGGGCATACGATCCAGTTCCACCTGAACCCAAGACTCGTACGACTTCGCAAGGTTGGTCTGGGGACGCGCCGCAACCAAGCTCGCAGGAGCGTCGGTCGCGACAGGCGGACCTGGCATCTCGGTCGGTACGGTTCCGGGCGCGCCGTGCAGGGTGAGGATGCTTCCGTCGTTGGATCGATCCACGCCAAGGACTGGATGCATCAGCAGGTCGACGTCGAACCCGACACTCCGAATCGCGCCGCACACTGAATCGACAAGAAATGGGCTGTCGTCGGTGACCGTTTGCAACCATGCTCTAGCGTTATTTCCTGCGCATGTCGGACCGCCGTCGGTTTTCGGGTCGGTCGGCTTGTGCACAGCTACCAGGACGTCTCCATGTCGCCTCGTCGCTCCGAGCGTGGCTTGGGCATCGATGGCGGCCGCTAGGGCCGACGGCTCCCGCGACGAAAGTTCGCGTTCGTCCATGTCGGCAAGGAACAAATGGACGAACGGGCCGAGCGGCTTCGCTGCACCGGTGAGAAGATCTTGGACCGCCCTGATTCGCTGATGCATCACTGCCTCCTGGGAAACCCCGTGGAAGACGGCCATGCGAGTGCGGCCGCTCCGTGAAGCGGTGTTGTACGCCGCCTCGCATCGAGACGATAAGTTCACAAAGGTCCGTACACAAGCTTCTTGGGCAAGCTTTACCAGCGCTTATGTGTGCTGGTGCCCAGCTGCAGCAGAAATGGAGCCGAAGGTGCCCGCTGACCCGCAACGAGTGGTGAACGACCTCAAAGAGCTGCGTGCTCTCACCGCAACCGACATGGGGAGCCTCCGGCTTGCCTGGACCGACAAATGGGTGGAGGCGCGAGAGTGGTTCCTCACCACCTTCGACGGTGTTCCCGTGACGCATCGAATCGACGCAGCTGGCAATTTGTGGGTGACGCTCCAGGGTGCCTCGTCTGACCAGATTGTGCTTGGTTCGCACCTTGACTCGGTACCCAATGGTGGCTGGCTCGATGGAGCGCTCGGCGTGCTTGCCGGAGCCGAGATTCTCCGCTCACTGCACCGCGACGGGGCCCAGCTCCCGGTCAGTATCAGCGTGGTGGACTGGGCCGACGAAGAAGGTGCCCGCTTCGGGCGCTCGCTCTTCGGGTCAGGCGCCGTCGGAGGCACGTTGGATGTCGAAGCCGTTCGCCACTTGAAGGACCGGTCCGGCGCCACTCTCGAAGAGACGGTGCAGGCTCACGGGGTGAACCTCGAAACGGTGCTCACTGCGGGCGACGTGCTGGCGTCAATCAAAGCGTCGGCAGAGTTGCATATCGAGCAGGGCCCCATGCTTGAGGCAAAAGGGCTTCGCCTTGCAGCGCTCCACGGCATCCTTGGCGTCGAACGCCGGCTGGTGAAACTCCAAGGCCAGGCGGCACACGCAGGCGCAACACCAATTCGCCTCCGGAAAGACCCCACGCTGGCCGCAGCGCGCATGGCAATCGAAATCCGCCAACTGGGCTTGGACAACGATGCCTACGCGACCATCGGTGTCTGGACGGTTCATCCGGCTGTTCCAACGGCGGTCAACGGTCGGACGGAGTTCTCCGTCGACATGCGCCACCTCGACCCTGCGGTGTTGAAGAAGATGGTGGCGGGGCTCGAAGAAATCGTCCAGCGGATTGCAGATGAAGAGCGGGTGGCGCCAACTATCGACATGCTGTGGAGCATCAACCCAATCACGTTCGCCCCAGAACTGGTCGAGTTCGCAGCGGACGCCGTCGAGGCTCGCAGCGGCGTGCGCGAGATCATGCCATCGGGGCCGATGCACGACTCGGCCGAAATGGCACGAGCCGGTATTCCTACCATCATGATGTTTGTACCGTCCATCAACGGCCTCAGCCATACCCACATCGAAGACACCGCCGAGGCAGACCTCATCCTGGGCGTCGAAGCATTCGACGACCTCGTCCGCCGCATGATCCCGTGGGCCGCATCCCGCTAGGAGAGAGGTTGCCCCCACGGTTGGGGGCTATTCACCTCGCAACTGCGTTACGAGGTGAATAGCCGCAACCGCAGGGCCACGCGTACAGCTCATGACTCGTGTCTTCATGGTCACCGGTGCGCAACGCACAGGATCAACGTTGCTGGCCACAACCCTCGGCATGGTGCCTGGCGCTGCGGTGGTTGGCGAACTTCGCCTCCTGTGGCCCTCGCTGGTTGAAAACCGTCCGTGCGCCTGCCTGGTTGCTGCGCCGGAGTGCCCGTTCTGGTCGAGCGTCGTGTCGCGCGTGCTCGATACTCCGGCGTTGCAGGGCGCGTCTGTTCAGGACCTCGCCTCGCTCAACGCAGAGTTTCTTCGGCAACGTCACCTCCCGACGTTCCTCGCTGGCCGAGTACCGGCCGAGTTGGAGCCGCTCGCAGCGGCGACGTCGGCCTTGTACCGGGTGCTCGGGGAACTGCACGGGGTCGACACGCTGATCGATTCGTCCAAGTCGCCTGCGTACTATGCGTTCGTACGAATTCTCGCCCGGCGGGATCCATCGCTCTCCCTCCGTGGCGTTCACCTTGTACGCGACCCCCGCGGCGTTGTTGACTCGTGGTCAACCGACAAAGTGTGGAAGCGAGACGGTTGGAGCGAAGAACTTCGGGCGAAGCCGGCCAGACAGGCGGTGCAGGAATGGGTCGCTATGAACCTAGGGGCCGAACTTGCACGGGTACGGCCTCGGGTGCGGTTCGAGGACTTCACCCGTGAACCCGAGCGCGTGCTGCGTGAGCTGATTGCCGAGGCCGGGCTGCCACAACCATCGGCTGCCGACCTTCCGATCCAAGCAAGTGCCGTCATCGTGGCCCCGAACCACGCAATTGGCGGGAACGTCGACCGGTTCGACACGGGTCTAGTTCCTCTGAGGACGGGGGACGGGTGGCGTAGCCGAATGGGCCCGAAATTGCAGAGGCGTTTGCTACCCCTGGCTCGGCGATACGGGTATCGCTGAGACGATTCGGATTCGGATTGTTCAGCTTGTGTGCAAGGGCTAGGCCCACCAGAGGCAGACGGTGGTGGTTCCTGGCGGGATTCCTTCGTACTCGACATGGAATCGCTTCCTCACACGGCCCGGAAATTCTGCTCGTTGAAACAGCAACTCAATTTCCGGAACGGCTCCTTGTTCCCCGGTCCGAAAGAACCTGAGAAGTGTCCGTGAGAGTTATGGCGGGTCTTCGCGATTTAATCGATTTCCCTGAAAGGAAGGGGAAGCGTGTGGGGAAGCGCCATGCCTGATTGGGGTCCGAGGAAAACTAGGTCAGTGAGCTGTTTCAAGGGCGGGACGAACTGACTGATCGCTCGACGAGCGAGTCGAATTTGATCGGGCGGATTGAGTAGTTGATCATTCGGGTGCTTGTCGGGACAAGTCCACGGGAGCGAGTAGCGCCGAGGTGAGCAGTTGCGCGGGTTCATCGTCAGGAAGGTCGTGCACTGGGCGTGTGCCCACGGTTCTTCACGCGCCTTCGGTTTGTGACACTCCTGTTTCGCGACGGGCGTTGCGTGTGCACGCTGCATATGATCCGGACATGTCAGATCGCATTGTCATCACCAACGGAACAGTGGTCTCTTCGACGGGCCGCCACCAGAACACGGTGGTGATCGACGGGGAACGGATCGTGGCGCTGCTCGCCGACGGGTCCGACGATGACAGGGCAGCGCGCAAAAGCGGTGCCAAAGTCATCAACGCGAAGGGCAAGTACGTCCTACCGGGTGGCATCGACGTACACACACATATGGAGATGCCCTTCGGGGGAACCATGTCGTCTGACACGTTCGAGACCGGTTCACGCGCCGCGGCATGGGGTGGCACGACCACCATCATCGACTTCGCCATCCAAAAAAAGGGCGGCACACTAGAAGCTGCACTCGACGAGTGGCACGCAAAGGCAGCTGGTAAGTGTGCAGTCGATTATGGCTTCCACATGATCATGGCCGACGTCAACCAACAGTCCCTGAAGGAAATGGATGTGATGCACAACGAGGGCATCACGTCGTTCAAGCTTTTCACTGCGTACCCCGGTGTCCTCTACAGCACAGACGCCGAAATCTTCCGCGCCATGCAGCAGGGCGGCAAGCTCGGCTCGATGATCATGATGCACTGCGAAAACGGCATCGTGATCGACGAGATCATCAAGGACCATCTCGGACGCGGCGAGACCGCTCCCTACTACCACTCCATCTCCCGACCCGAGGAAATGGAAGCCGAGGCAACGCACCGCTGCATCCAGATCGCCAAGGTGGCCGGAGCCCCCATGTATGTGGTGCACCTCAGCGCACGCGAAGCGCTGGAACAGGTGATGATTGCGCGTGACCGGGGCCAAAACGTCTTCGCTGAAACATGCCCCCAATACCTGTACCGGTCCATTGACGACCTTGCCCGCCCGGGGATGGACGGGCTGGAAGGAGCCAACTTCGTGTGCTCCACGCCGCTGCGCCACAAAGAGCACCAAGCCGAACTGTGGCGTGGTCTCCGCATGAACGATTTGTCCGTGGTTTCGACAGACCACTGCCCGTTCTGCTTCAAGGAACAGAAGGAGCTTGGCCGCGGTGACTTCTCGAAGATCCCAAACGGAATGGCCGGGGTCGAGCACCGCATGGACCTGTTGTACCAAGGCGTTCACGACGGCAACATCTCGCTCGAACGATTCGTCGAAGTGTCTTCCACAACGCCGGCGCGGATGTTCGGTCTGTACGGCAAGAAGGGTGTCATCGTCCCCGGGGCCGACGCCGACATCGTCATCTATAACCCCTCAGCAACGCAGACCCTCGGTGTCGAGATGCACCACATGGCGGTGGACTACTCCGCCTACGAAGGAGAACAGATCAACGGCACGTGCGAGACGGTCATCAGTCGCGGCCGCACCATCATCGACAAGGGTAAATACAAGGGCCGCAAAGGACACGGTAGCTACGTCAAACGTGGCCTGAGCCAGTACCTCGTCTAAGCGATTCGTTAACGAACCACCAACAACGCTGCGCCCCCGAGAACGGCACCCCAGGCCCAACCTGCAAAGACGTCGGTGGGGTAGTGCACCCGCAAGTGGAACCGCGAACAGCCGAGCAGGAACGCCAACGCCCCCATTGGCAATGCCCAGCCGGTCGTGGATCCCACGAACACCGCAGCGAACGCAGAAGCCGACGAATGCCCCGAGGGCAGGCTGGATGACGAGGGACGTCGCACGCCACGCGGGTCGGGGTGCTGCGGGGTGGGACGCTCTCGCCAGATGAAGCGCTTGACCACCCGATTCGTGAGTACCCATTCACCAATGATGCCGACGCCAAGCAGGATCGCCTGGCCTGTGGACACCAGCACCGTGGCTGCTGCCAGAGCAGTGATCAAGAACCAAACGGCACTCACTTCGCCCAACTGCGAAAGCCGAACCGCAACCTGATCGAGGAGCGAGAAACGATGCGTCGACGGCCAGATGCGCGTGACTGCTACATCGACGCCTGAAGGCCCTGGGCGCACCCGAAGGGATGCCGTTTCCATTTGTCCTGACATTTGATCGTCTGTTCCGTGAGACTCGTTTAGGCTGTCGGCACCATCATCGCCCGCCTGAAGGAGCTACACCTGTCATGAAGCGCATCAGCCACTGGATAGACGGCCAAATCGTCCCGGGCAAGTCCGGCAAACGCAGCCCGGTGTACAACCCTGCAACAGGCGAGCAGCAGGCAGAGGTAGACCTCGCCAGCGTCAAAGAAATGGACAGTGCCGTCGCCATAGCGAAGGCGGCGTTTCCATCGTGGCGGTCGACATCGCTCAGCCGCCGCGCGGAGGTGATGTTCCATTTCCGTGAGCTCATTGACGCCAACCGCAAAGAGATTGCGTCGCTACTCACCGCCGAACACGGCAAAGTGCTCAGCGACGCGATGGGCGAACTCGCCCGCGGCTTGGAGAACGTCGAGTTCGCAACCGGCATCCCTCACCTCATGAAAGGCGGGATGAGCGAGCAGGCTGCGACTGGCGTCGATGTCTACTCGCTGCGCCAGCCGCTTGGCGTTGTGGCTGGCATCACGCCGTTCAACTTTCCTGCAATGGTGCCGCTCTGGATGCTCGCCAACGCGATTGCGTGTGGCAACACGTTCATCCTCAAACCGTCCGAAAAGGACCCCTCACCTTCGCTGTTCCTGGCCGATCTCCTGAAACAGGCTGGCTTGCCGAACGGCGTGCTCAACGTGGTCAACGGCGACAAGGTTGCAGTTGACCGGATCCTCAGCCACCCAGACATCTCTGCAGTGAGCTTCGTCGGTTCGACGCCCATCGCCCGCTACATCTACGAGACGGGTACCAAGAACGGCAAGCGGGTCCAGGCCCTGGGCGGCGCGAAGAACCACATGGTGGTGCTTCCCGATGCCGATCTCGACATGGCTGCAGACGCTGCTGTTTCGGCCGCATACGGGTCTGCCGGCGAGCGCTGCATGGCCATCAGCGTGCTGGTGTGCGTCGGCAATTCGGCCGACCCGTTGATCTCCAAGATCAAAGACCGGGTGAAGCAGCTCGTCATCGGCGATGGCATGGACCCATCGTCTGACATGGGCCCGCTCATCACGCGAGAACACCGAGACAAGGTAGCCAGCTATCTCGACACTGCGGTCGCCGAAGGTGGCAAAGTCGTCCTCGACGGCCGGAAGCAGAAGTTCACCGGCGTTGCGTCAAAGGGGTTCTTCCTCGGCATCTCGTTGGTCGACAAGGTGAAGCCAGGCATGCGCGTGTACGACGAAGAAATCTTCGGCCCGGTGCTGGCAGTGGTGCGTGTCAAAACCTACGAAGAAGCGGTCCGCCTGGTGAACGACCACCCGTATGGCAACGGCGTTGCCATTTTCACCCGGGACGGCGGCGCTGCGCGTCAATTCCAGTTCGAAATCCAGGCAGGCATGGTTGGCGTCAACGTGCCCATCCCGGTGCCCGTTGCCTATTACTCGTTCGGCGGCTGGAAGTCCTCACTGTTCGGCGACACCCACATGTATGGCCCAGACGGTATTCACTTCTTCACCCGCACCAAGGTTGTCACTAGCCGCTGGCCTGACCCGGCCACATCGAGCGTCGACCTGGGTTTCCCACAGACCCGCTGAGCTGACTCCCGGCCGACTTCCGGCCGACTCCCGGCGCAGCGACATCACACCCTTCACTGCCGTTACAGCGGCGTGAAGGGTGTGTCGCGTCCGGCCGAAACTGGACACGTCATCACGAACTGTCGGTAGAGTCGGCCCCAGCACCGCTGCCCGGCTTCACAGCCGGCCTCCCGCCCGGCGGTGCGACCGAGGAACGTATGGACATCGGAGTTGTTCTCCAGACTGATCCCCCAGCACGCCGTGTGATTGAGCTGGCGAAACGCGCCGAGGCATACGGCTTCAGCCACGTGTGGACGTTCGACAGTCACATTTTGTGGCAAGAGCCCTACGTGATCTACAGCCAGATCCTGGCCGAGACCCGCAAGGTGATCGTTGGGCCAATGGTCACCAACCCTGCAACGCGGGACTGGACCGTCACGGCTTCCGTCTATGCAACCCTCAACGAGATGTTCGGCAATCGCACCGTGTGCGGCATCGGTCGTGGCGATTCCGCGGTGCGGGTGACCAACGGGAAACCGGTGGGGCTCGGCGAGATCCGCGAGGCTGTTCATGTCATTCGCGAATTGGCTAGTGGGCGGCAGTGCGAGTACAAGGGCTCAACGTTGCGTTTTCCGTGGAGTAGAGGCAGCGAACTGCAGATCTGGCTAGCGGCGTATGGCCCCAAAATGCTGCAGATGGCGGGCGAAATTGCCGACGGGTTCATCTTGCAACTTGCTGACCCCTCCATCGCCAAGTGGACCATCGACGCGGTCCGCTCGGCAGCATCCGACGCAGGTCGTAACCCCGATGACATCACCATCTGCGTTGCGGCACCGGCGTACGTCACCGACGGATCCGACGCTCAACTCCTCGAGGCACGTGATCAGTGTCGATGGTTCGGAGGGATGGTTGGTAACCACGTTTCTGATCTGGTGGAGCGTTATGGGGCGGGCGGCGGGGGAGGCGTTCCGCAAGCCCTCACCGACTACATCAAAGCTAAGCACGGTTACGATTACAACGAGCATGGCAAAGCAGGTAATACGCACACTGACTTTGTTCCAGACGAGGTCATCGACCGCTTCTGTCTGCTAGGCCCGGTAGACCATCACATCGAACGAATCGAGGAACTGAAACGACTCGGCGTCAACCAGTACGCGGTCTATTTGCAGCACAACGACAAAGACCGCACACTGAGCGCCTATGGCGAGAAGATCATTCCAGCCCTCACAACGCGCGCCCTCGCCAAATCGTGAGCAACCCGGTGTCGACCGATACCGGGCTCACGACTGGCGTTGCAACACGAGGTAGCACCCTCTCGGGGCGCGTTCGTCAATTGTTGCTGGGCGTAGGGGGACTCGGGCTGATCGGCGTGTTCTGGCAAGTGCTGAAGGCTTCCGGTGGCAATGACAAGAAGATCGGAATTATCAGTACCGACGACGCGTCGATGCCTGGAATCGGCGAAATTTGGAGTTCGTTCTTCCAGGAAGACGTTCGAGGGCAGGGTCGCCGCGTCGGGACTGCAGTTCTGTCTGGCGGCTGGTATTCGTTCCGCTTGGCAGTCGGGGGCTTCGTCGTCGCGTGCCTCGTCGGGATGGTTCTTGCTCTGTTGATGCAACGAGTGCGGCTGGCCGAACAGGCGTGGATTCCGTATGTGGTGCTATCACAGACGGTGCCGCTGATCGCACTCGCTCCGCTCATCGCCGGTTGGGGTGGATCGCTGAGCCTTGGGCCGTACGAATGGAAGCCTTGGTTGTCAGCTACGGGGATGGCCGGGTACCTTGCCTTTTTTCCCATCACTATCGGCGCGTTGCGCGGGCTCAAGTCTCCCAAGATTCAATCCGTCGAACTAATGGATACGTTTGCCGCAACTTGGTGGCAGACGGTTGTGAAACTCCGGCTGCCAGCATCGATCCCGCACTTGATACCAGCGCTCAAGCTCGGCGCGGCGCAGGCCGTGGTTGGCACGATCGTGGCCGAAATTTCCATTGGGTTGAAGGGCGGCATTGGCAGACTCATCATCGACTACTTCCAGAAGGCCTCTGGTGACCCATCGCGGGTGTTCACGGCGTTCATGGGCGCGGCCGTCCTGGGGCTCGTCGTCGCGGCACTCGTCGGGCTGGCGGAGTACATCCTCACGCGACACCTTCCGAAGTCTTCAGCTGGAGGCACAGCAGCATGAACGGGAATATGAACGAAGCAGTACAGGCCGACTCGCCGTCGAGCGATAATTCAGTTGTCACCGTGGATGGCCTGGACAAAATCTTCAACCGAGGAAAGGCGAACCAGGTTGATGCTTTATCCGGAGTCACGCTGTCCGTTGCAGCGGGCGAGTTCGTTTCGCTCATCGGTCCTTCAGGATGCGGCAAATCAACTCTGCTTCGACTCATTGCAGATCTCAGTCAGCCGACCGGTGGGTCTATCCGGGTCAACAACAAATCGGCGCAACAGGCGCGACTCGACCTCGACTACGGCATGGCGTTTCAGCAAGCTGGTTTGTTCGACTGGCGCACCGTCCGGCGCAATGTCGAACTGCCGCTGGAACTGCGCGGGTGGGACCGTTCCCGGAGGTCTGCTCGGGCAGCGGAAATGCTGGACCTCGTGAAGCTTGCCGAGTTTTCAGACCACTACCCGTGGGAGCTTTCGGGCGGTATGCAGCAACGAGTTGCCATCGCACGCGCGTTATCTATTGATCCGGCCCTGCTGCTGATGGACGAACCATTCGGGGCGCTCGACGAAATGACGCGCGAACACATGCAAGCCGAACTCATGCGTATCTGCGCTGCGACAGGGAAGACCACCATCTTCGTCACGCATTCCATTCCCGAGGCTGTTTATCTTAGCGACCGTGTTGTCGTGATGTCCCCGCGTCCTGGGCGTATTACCAAGGTTGTGGACGTCCAGCTTGGAGATCGCAACGACGCTGCGCGCGAGACATCCATGTTCTTCGCGAAGATCACCGAGGTACGCGAAGCGCTCCGTGCTGTCGAGGGCGGTCAAGGCTCCGGTCAAGGCTCCGGTCAAGGCTCCGGTGCAACCGTAGAGGACCGGTAGCTGCAATGAGCAACTCAATGCTGCGCCAGGTCCGAGCCGCCATCCTCCCGCTGTCCTGGGGTGCGTTGTTCCTATTGGCGTGGGAGAACTTCGTGAACTGGCGCAACATCAAGCCCTTCCTGCTCCCGACGCCGTCCGCCATCGGGCGTGAGCTGTGGAAGGACAAAGATCGGCTCTTCGACGATCAGCAAAAGACTCTCTTCCTCACTGCTGCTCGGTCGACTGCCACGAACGCGCTCGTTGGACTCTTGCTCGGCATCACGTTCGCCGTGCTGGCCGCAATGGTGGCCCAACGATTCAGTATCGTCCGAGACCTGCTGAAGCCCGTTTCCGCTGCATTCAACACGATGCCGATCGTGGCGCTTGGACCAGTGTTCTACAACATGCTCGGCGCCACTTCAGATGCAGCCAGGCGTGTTGTTGTGGCAATGGTCGCGTTCTTCCCGGTCTTCGTGAATCTTGTTTCTGGCCTCACCCAGGTCGACCCCGTGCACCAAGAGCTGATGCGTTCATACGGCGCGTCCGACGGCGCAATCATGCGCAAGGTCCGTATCCCTAATGCGTTGCCGTTCCTCATGACCGGCGTCAGAGTCGCTGCCTCGTTGTCCGTTATTGCTGCTGTTGTCGTTGAATACTTCGGCGGCAAGCAGAATGGTCTCGGAGCGCGGGTAGCGAGTGCGATGAAACTGTCCCAGACGCCTAAGGCATGGGGCTACATCACCGCCGCAATCCTCACCGGCCTCGCCTTCTATCTAGCGGGCCTGGTGCTTGAAGCACTTGTCCTGCCTTGGCAGGCAAAACGAAAACTGTCCGACGTCTGAGTTCATTCGCAGCTGCCCTCTCAACACCCACCACCATCACCACAACAACAAAGGACCAAACATGAGACCAAACATCACCGTCCGCCTGACTGCTTTAGCCGCCGTGGCTTTGCTCGGACTCGCTGCATGCGGCAGCGACGCCGCAGACGACACAACCACGACCGACGCTTCAGTCACCGAGGCGCCAGCCACCGACGCAGCCGTGACCGAGACGACCGTCGCGGCCGAGACCACAGACAACACGGTTGCAGCAACAACCGATACCACCGTTGCTGTTGCTGCAGCGGCCGCCTGCACAGACCTGACCCCAGTCAAACTGCAGCTGCAATGGTTTACCCAGGCGCAGTTCGCTGGCTACTACGCAGCTGTCGACAAAGGGTTCTACAAAGAACAATGTCTCGACGTGACCATCCTTGAAGGCGGTGTCGACATCGTGCCGCAAACTCAGCTCGCCACCGGCGCAGCCGACTATGCAATTTCCTGGGTACCAAAGGCACTTGCATCGCGTGAGCAGGGGGCGAACATCGTCAACGTCGCACAGATCTTTGAACGATCAGGAACACTGCAGGTCTCGTGGAAAGACTCAGGCATCGCAGGTTCAGCAGACCTGAAGGGGAAAAAGGTCGGCAACTGGGGCTTCGGCAACGAGTTCGAGCTCTTTGCCGGCATGACAAAGGCCGGCCTCGACCCCGCTGCCGACGTCGAACTGGTGCAGCAGAACTTCGACATGCAGGCGCTGCTCAAAAAGGAGATCGACGCAGCCCAAGCAATGACGTATAACGAGTACGCGCAGCTGCTCGAAACTAAAGGCCCTGACGGCAATTTGTACACGGCCGATCAGTTCAGTGTCATCAACTGGAACGACGAGGGTACGGCAATGTTGCAAGACGCCGTGTGGGCAAACGGCGACAAGCTCGCCGACGCCGCTTACGCCGACCAAACCCAGCGGTTCGTCAACGCGTCAATTCAGGGTTGGGTGTTCTGCCGGGATAACGCCGATGCGTGCGTCGACATTGTCGTTGCTAAGGGCTCAAAGCTCGGCAAGAGCCACCAACAATGGCAGATGAACGAAATCAACAAGCTCATCTGGCCATCTACCGGCGGTATCGGCACCATCACCCAGGCACAGTGGGATCAGACGGTGAAGGTCGCAGCGGAAACCAAGAACGCCGAAGGCGCAACTGTGCTCACCAAGCCTGTCGATGCCACAGCGTTCACCAACGATTTCGTGATGAAGAGCCACGAAGCATGGGGCGCAGCCGGAGTCGATGTGAAGGGCGCCGGATTCACCGCCGCAACCATCACGCTCAACGAGGGTGGCAACTGATCACCTGCCGCAGCTAAATATTTGATTCACCTGATTCACGCAACGGCCGGGCTTCGAGCCCGGCCGTTGCGCGTGCTGCAAACGAGCATTGAACGGGTCACGCGTCCGATCGGACGAAGCGGAAAATGCCAAGTCCGCAGACGATTGCACCGAACACGAAGAAGACCGCGCCACCGGCCAATGGTCCCAACGGCATCGTGTCAAAGTCGGCCACCAAATCCCGCGGAGGTGTGTACATCGCACGACCTGCAGTGAACGGGAGGAATCGAGCCCAGTCCTGGATGCTGTCGAACCAAGGAATCAGGTGTAACGCAGCTGAGATCGCGTTTTCGACTATCAAAGGAAGCACGATCAACAACACGACCCCGGCCACCTGGTTGCGGAACAACGCAGTGAGGCCAACCCCGAAGACGCAGAATCCCACGGCGTAGAGCGCAGCGCCCAACATCACCCGGAGCACGTCTCGGGAGAAAGCAGGGGTCTCGAGTTTCGCGTGGACGAAAACCCAAGCAACCGCATAGTTGACCGCAAGGCACGCCACGCTCAGTGCAAATGCGAACACTGCCGGGATGACGATCTTGGCCAGCATCACTGAAACACGCCGGGGGAGAGCAGTGAGCGTTGGACGAATAGAGCCGTACCGGAACTCGTGGCCGATGCCGAACACCCCGATCAGCCCGCAGCAAAGCGCTGTGACAGTCGGAACAGCGACTGTCAGCAACGACATCCATGCGAGCGCCGTTGGGTCTTCGTCGATGATGGGGATCGCGAGAAGACCCGTAAGCGCGCTGAATATCAGCGAAATGCCACACATGATCCATGTCGATCGAAGCGTTCGCAGACGTGCCCACTCGTAGGCAAAGGGTTTCATGAAGGGCTCCCTGTAACAAAGAATCCGGCGGTTGGAACGGCTTGGCCGGCGAACTGGTTAGCAGAACCGGTGAGTTCAAGGAATGCCTCTTCGAGCGAAGATCGGTGGTTGGACAGTTCGTGCACCACTGCGTTTGCGTGATGTGCGGCATCACCGACCGCAGCGGCCGTTGCCCCCCGAACTTGGATTGCACCATCTGGTTGCGCCGACCATTCGATACCCCGTTGCGTCAGCGTCGCAGTGAGCGCTTCTGGTTGTGGGGTTCTGATGACAACCCAGTGTTGAGAACCTCGGGCTATGAACTCTTGTGTGGTGCAGTCGGCAATCAATTTGCCCCTGCCAATCACGATGACGTGGTCGGCCATCAGCTCCATCTCCGAGAGCAGATGACTGGAAACCAGCACCGTGCGGCCCTCGCTGGCGAAGAATCGCAACAGGTCCCTGAGCCATTGGATGCCCTGCGGGTCGAGACCGTTACCCGGTTCGTCGAGGATAAGCGTTCGAGGGTCGCCCAACATCGCCGCGGCTAGCCCTAACCGCTGGGCCATCCCGAGTGAAAAGCCTTTCGGCTTCTTCTTCGCAACCTCGGACAGGCCAACCATAGAAAGACATTCATCTGCGCGCTTGGCATCGATTCCGTTGGCCGCGCAGAGCATCTTCAAGTGACTACGAGCCGTTCTCGTTGGATGGAACGCCTTTGCCTCGAGCAACACCCCGACTTGCCGCATCGGTTGCGCGATATCCCGGAACTCGAGGCCATCGAACCGAGTGGAGCCCTCGCCGTTGTCCAGCCCGACCATCAGCCGGCAGGTGGTGGACTTTCCCGCCCCATTCGGCCCGAGGAACCCTGTCACCATTCCCGGTTGCACGGAAAAGGAGACATCGTCCACGGCAACCGCTGTGCCGAATCGTTTCTGTAGACCCTGCGCCTCAATCATCGTGCGAAGGTACTGCTCCGGAAGCCACTCCCAGGTGATGGTTTGGGCTGCTACCTCAGCGCTGTAGCGTCTTGCCTCGCTATGGCAGACCGCACGTTCATCATTTGTAAGCCCGACGCCGTTGAACGGGGTCTCGTGGGCGAAATCCTTTCCCGTTTCGAGCGCCGCAACCTGAAGATCGTTCGCGCCGAGCTGCGCACCATCGATCGGGCAACGGCCGAAATTCATTACGGCGAGCACGCCGGCAAGCCGTTCTTTCCCGGCCTTGTCGACTTCATCACACGTGGCCCGGCAATGCTTGCGGTCATCGAGGGTCCAGAGGACACCTGGCAGGTTGTGCGCACCATGATGGGTGCCACCAACCCCCGTAACTCTGCCCCCGGCACCATTCGTGGCGACCTGGGCATCGAGTTCACCGAAAACCTCATTCACGGTTCAGACTCGGCCGACTCGGCAGCGCGCGAAATCTCGTTGTTCTTCCCGTAAGCGTTCCGTTGTCGAACCTCCATCGCGAATCAGGAGGTTTGGCCACTCTGTGCTGCCAGACCTCGTCGTTTCTGATGTAGTTTCAGCGGAATTTGGTTCCACGGCCCCTAGAGGCACCGTTCTCACGTAGGCTTGCAGGCGGACGGTTTGACCATCCCCGATTGGAAGTTCAATGAGCTCACTCATCGGCCGCGACCTCGCGGTTGATCTCGGCACTGCCAACACGCTCGTTTTCGAGCGTGGTCGCGGCATCGTGTTAAACGAGCCGTCGGTGGTTGCTGTCAATGTTCGCGACGGGCGCCCGCTCGCGGTCGGCCTGGAAGCAAAACGGATGCTGGGCCGCACCCCTGATCACATCGAAGCTATCCGCCCGCTCAAAGATGGTGTCATTGCCGACTTCGAGATCTGCGAAAAGATGCTGCGGTACTTCATCCATCGGGTGCACCAGCGTCGGTTCTCCAAGCCGCGCATGGTCATCTGCGTACCATCTGGCATCACAGGCGTAGAGAAGCGCGCTGTCGAAGACGCTGCGCAGTTCGCTGGCGCAGGCCTGGTGAAAATCATCGAAGAGCCAATGGCTGCCGCAATCGGAGCCCGCCTTCCGGTCCATGAACCGACCGGCAACATGGTGGTCGATATTGGAGGCGGCACAACCGAGGTCGCCGTCATTTCGCTCGGTGGCATCGTTACCTCGCAATCGATTCGTGTCGCCGGCGACGAAATCGACGAAGCCATCATCAACTTTGCGCGCAAAGAGTTCGACCTCGCCCTTGGCGAACGCACCGCTGAAGAAGTGAAGATGGCGCTGGGCAGCGCAGCGCCGCTGGAGTATGAACTCCAGGCCGAAGTACGTGGCCGTGATCTCAGGTCAGGGCTCCCCAAGACTGTCATCATCACCACCCAACAGATCCGCGAGGCAATCGCAGAACCTGTTGCGTCCATTTGCGACGCGGTCCGCTCCACGTTGGACAAGACACCGCCTGAACTGGCCGCCGACATCCTGGAGAAGGGCATCATGCTCACCGGTGGTGGGGCGCTTCTGGCTGGCCTGGACTTCCGGCTCGCCGACGAGACCGGTATGCCGATTCGGATTTCCGAGCATCCATTGTTCGCCGTTGCATACGGCAGTGGTCAATACCTCGAAGAGTTCGACAAGACAAGCCGCTTCACGGGCCGTCGTTGATTTTCGGGGGAATGGCTACCGCCCAACAAGCAGTAGTCGCAAGTAGACTCGCCGTGTGGCCGAGCTGAGGGGTAGTAAACGCGGGTCGCGCCGTCGATCAGACCGGGGGCCGCTGGGCCGATCTTCGTTCGTGCTCCTGGCGCTGTTGTCGGCCACCATGATCGTGGTCGGATCTTCGTCCCCTTTTCGAGGTGCCCGCGACGCGGCGTCTGGGCTGCTGGAACCGTTCAAGGCCTTCGGTGACACGATTGCGGAGCCATTCCAGGGCGTCACGGGAGCGGTATCTGACCGCAATCGTCTTCGGCGAGAGAACGAAGATCTCCGTGAACGCCTGATCGAAGCCCAGAGCCGCATTGCAGTTGCCGACGATGCGCTACGAGAACGCCGCGAACTCCTCGCCTTGAACGGCCTCGAATCGGTAACTGAGCTCACCGCCGTTCGAGCACGAGTCGCCGCTTCCGCCTACGACAACTTCGAGGCGACCATCGAGATCGACCGCGGCACCGACGATGGCGTCCAAGTAGGGATGCCAGTAGCGGCAGGGCTCGGTCTGGTCGGGTCTGTCACGGTCGCAACTCCGAGTTCCGCTCGCGTGCGACTCTTCACCGATCCAGAGTCGCAGGTCGGCGTGCGCCACGCCGAGTCAGGCGACGTCGGCGTCATCCGCGGTGACGGGAACGGGAAGCCGATGTCCGTGTCGTTGATGGACCCCTCTACCAAGATTCGCCCGGGCGATGTGATGGTTACTTCGGGGCTCCCCAACAGTCGCTACCCGGCTGGCCTTGCGGTGGTCAGCGTCGTCTCTGCCAGGTGGGAACAGGGCAAGCTTGAGCAGAGCGTTGTTGTCGAGTCGTTCACCAACCTGGATCGACTCACCTTCGTGTCGGTTCTGCTGTGGACGCCCCCGCCCGCTGTGCCGTTGGCTCCTCCTGCCACCCTGCCGACGATTGTTGACACGGTGGCCCCAGTGAATGGCTCGGTTCTCCCCGACGGAAGTTCCACCACCTTGACCGCGAGCCCAGCCACCTCCCCATGACCGGTCGAAGGGCTCCGTTTCGTGCCTCAGCGTTTCCACGTCTGGCGTTGCTGGTGTTCATCGGGGCAGCGCTCCATGTAGCGCTGCTGCACCGGATCGCGCCGTTCGGCGTTGTCCCCGGAACGCTCATGGTGCTGACGGCCATCGCAGCGGTGGAGACAGGTCCGGATATCGGCGCCACCGCTGGGTTCCTGTGCGGCCTTGCGGTGAACATGATTGATATCGACTCCACACTGGGCTTGCCGTCCTTGCTGTACTGCCTCATGGGATGGCTCGTCGGGGGAGCCAGAGATCGAGTCTTTCCCGGAGCTGAACGTGTTCCCTTCGCGTTGGTCGCGTTTTCCTCGGCGCTCACAACGGCGCTCTACGGCTTGCTGATTACCTCGGCACAGGGTCTCACGATGGGTACCTTGCGCCATCTTGCGTTTGTCGTCGCGATCAGCCTGTTCCTCAACCCAGTCCTGTCGATCGCGCTGAGCCCGTTGGTTCGAACTGTTTTGCGCGTCAATTGGAACGAACGGTGATGGACACGCGCCAGCGCCTCGGGACGCTGATGATTGTCACCCTCTGCCTGTTCACCACGTTGCTGGTACGAGTCACGTGGCTCCAGACCGTGGACAGCGCTTCGTTCTCAGAGCAGGCCGAGCTGAATACCAAATCGAAGCGACTCGTGCCTGCACAACGCGGACGAATACTCGACCGCGCCGGCAACGTGTTGGTGGAAAACCAAGTCGTAAGCGTCGTCATGGTGACGAAGTCCAAGCTTCCAGCTCGATCGGCCGCCCGAGCGGGTGTGTTTCGCAAGCTTCAGGACGTGCTGGGCGTTGAAACTACAGAGCTACTGCGTCGCTTCAACGCCGTCGACGACCTCGAAGGTGTCGAGGTCGCCCGCAACGTCACAGAGTCCGCAATCGTTTACCTCGGCGAGCATTCCGACGAGTTCCCCGGCGTTTCGGCAGTTCTTGACTCGCAACGGGTCTACCCACAGGGCAAGCTCGCGCCGCACGTTCTCGGATATGTGGGTGACATCGGCGACGACTTGCAGTCGCCGCCCTGCAACGCCAGGTATCAGACCGGCGACAAGCTCGGAAAGGCCGGAGTCGAACGGTCCTATGAGTGTGTACTCCGAGGGATGCCGGGGGTCGTCGAATACACCGTCGATCGGCGTAACCGCATCGTTCCATCGGAAACCAGATGGATCGCACAGCCGGTCCCTGGAGCCGACGTTCGCCTCACCATCGATTCCGACGTGCAGAAGATGGTGGAGAAGCGAGTCAAGGAAGGGCTCATCGCAGCTCGCGGCCACGGCGGCGAAGTGTTCGTAGGCAAGACCGTCCCAGCAACACCGTTCCCGGCACCCGCTGGCTCTGCAGTCGTGTTCGATGCGATGACCGGAGCAGTGATTGCGATGGCGTCGTACCCCGACTACGACCCGAGCGAGTTTGTGGCCGGTATCAGCGCTGCTGACTACGAGCGTCGATACGGTGCCGACGCCGCCAACGCTCCGTTGACTAACCGAGCGATATCGGGTCAGTACGCGCCGGGCTCGACGGCGAAACCCTTCGTAGCCATCAGCGCATTCAACAACGGTCTGATCAACGAACGCACCACCATCGAAGACACAGGCTCATACACACTCGACAACTGTCCGAAGAACGTGCGCTGTACGTTCAACAACGCGGGGAACTCCGCCCATGGCAAGGTCGACTTGCGTCGATCCCTCACCGTGTCGTCTGACGTCTTCTACTACCGGCTCGGCCAGCGGTTCTGGACCGAGAAGGACTGGCCGAGGAACGGCATTCAGGACACATACATAGAGTTTGGGTTCGGAGGAGACACCGGAATTGGCCTCCCGAACGAAAAGGGCGGCAACGTGCCAACCCCAGAGTCAATGGCAGCGGGAGCCGGGAAAGACAACCCCGACGTCAAGTGGCGAACCGGTGACAATCTCAACGTGGCCATCGGACAGGGCGAGATGCTGGCCACGCCCCTGCAATTGGCTGCCGCTTACGGGGCGTTAGCCAACGGTGGCATGTTGTTGTACCCACGGATCGCTTTCGACACGCCGGCTCCCCCCGTACCGACGGGCGATCCCGAAACAGGTGCAGAAGCGGATCCGGCCACGACGTCAACGACGCCAACGAGCCCAGCCGGGGTTCCTCCCACGGAGTCGGCAACGACAAAGGCGACGCCTACGGCGCCGGGGTTGGAGCCCACAGTAGGGCCGTCAGAGACGCTCAGTTCCGTACCCGCTTCGGGGCACAATTCTGGGGTGAACTCAGCTCCGGTTTCCTCGGTTATCGAAGAGGTCAACGAAGAAGCCTTTGGCCCTCTCGGAATCGGCGGCGGGTTCGGGCGGTTCGCAGTCGACCCAACAGACTCCACGAAACCAGGCGACACGGCCGGACAGTCAGCCCAAGAAACGGTTGTTCCAGATACCAACGCTGACACGCCGTCCGACACGAATCTGGAGTCACCGACAGTGATCGACACCACGCTGCCGATCCCTGCAGATTCCCTGGTGGTGTTGCCCGCTGGGGTGTCGCTCACCCCACGGCCACGCCGAAGCGTTGACCTTTCGGCCGACGTTCGGTCTCCGGTGCTTGCTGGTTTGCGCGGCGTTGTGACCGACGGCGCAGGTACGGCAAACCCGGCGTTTCGGGGATTCCCTGTCGAGGCTTTTCCTGTCGCAGGAAAGACCGGCACTGCTCAGGTGTTCCGCAAACACGACACTGCCTTGTTCGTCGGATTCGGCGGACCAGGCAATCGCTTTGTCGTCAGCGTTGTGTTGGAAGAAGCTGGATTTGGAGGCCAGGCCGCCGCTCCTGTGGCCCGGTCGATCTTCGAAGGTCTTGATGGGCGCGACGATGGTGCGGTGGCCTACGTGACATCAGGATCGGTCGAACGATGAAGGGTCGTTGCCAATGACACTTACAGACACACTTTCGAGCCGTCGTCACCGCGCCGCTGGCATTCGGCCTGACTCGCCCTTCCTGCATGTGGACTGGGTGTTGATCGCATGCACTCTGTTGCTCGCAGTAGTTGGTCTAGTGCTGATCAGGTCGACCGGCGCAAACAATCTCCGTTTGGTCGAGCGCCAATCGCTGTTCTTGATCCTTGGGCTCGCAGCCATGTTCATCATGATGAGCCTGGACTACCGCAACCTGTTGGACAACGCCGTGTTCATTTACGGCGGAACCGTTTTGTCTTTGGTACTGGTGCTGCTGATCGGCCAGGTGCACAAAGGCGCACAGGGATGGTTCGACATCGGACCCATGCAGCTCCAGCCTGCGGAATTCGCAAAAGTGGGTGTGATCATCGCGTTGGCGGCATACGGGTCGGGACAGCGAAACTTTCTCGACGCCCGTCGGTTCGTCATTGTGCTGGTTCTGACTGCTGTCCCAACAGCGTTGATCTTCATCCAGCCGGACTTGGGTTCTGCGCTCGTCTTCCTCGCCATTGTTTTTGCGATGTTGTGGATTGCTGGCGCACCTCCTCGGTTGTTGCTCGCGCTTGTGGGCGGCGGAATCGGGGTTGTGATTGTCGCCGTTCGGCTGGGGGTGCTCGCGGAATATCAGGTCAATCGGTTGCTGGCGTTCACCAACCCGGATGGCAAGGCCAGCGGCATTGCGTTCAACGTGACCCAGTCGAAAATTGCGATCGGTTCCGGTGGACTGCTCGGCAAGGGTCTCAACCAAGGGACCCAGACCCAATATGGGTTCGTTCCAGAGCAGCACTCAGACTTCATCTTCACGGCGCTCGGCGAGCAACTGGGGCTGCTTGGGTGTGCCGTCGTCCTGATGGTATTCGGCGTCCTCCTTGCTCGCATCTGGCGGGCGGCGGCCAGCGCCCGGGACACCGGCGGCACCCTCATCTGCGTTGGCGTCATGGCGTTGCTGCTGTTCCACGTCTTCCAAAATGTGGGCATGACGTTGGGCATCATGCCGATTACCGGAATCCCGCTTCCGTTCCTGAGCTATGGCGGCTCGTCGACGCTCACCTCGTTTGCTGCTGTTGGTCTGGTGCTTTCGGTTGAAATGCGCCGCTTTCGCTGAGTGGACTGTTAGGAAAGCATCGACATGCCGGACAATCGCGCCCAAGCTGACAATTCGCTACCACCTCCACCCATCTCCGGCTCGCCTCTTGGCCCCGGAGCCCAGGCCGGAGGAGAACAGCCGGATGGAGACCAGGCCGGAGGAGACCAGCCGGGTGCTCCATCACAAAACGCTCGTCGCCGCCGAGGTTCGCGCGGCGGGGCACGAAACCGGTCCGGGATAAAACCGCCTCATTCGGCCCCAGCCACTGGGTCCAAGACCCCGAACGGCGCAGCGTCCGATTCCGTATCCGGCCAGCCCGAGCTCCCCGATCTCCCGTGGGAGGGTGTTCCCGGGGGTCGAAACCGCCCCGTCACGCCGCGCGTGAAACAAAGAAATGGTCAACGAGACCCCAAAGCTGCGCCAGCAAAAGATCCTGCCGAGACCGCAAAGCCGGCAACCACCGCCGTGGCGTCGTCGGGTCCAGACGCCGAGTCCGAAGAGCCAACCCGCAGTCGCAAGCAGAAGGGCCGTCGTGGAAGCCAGCGTCGCCCTATCCCGCCAGGTGACTACACAATGTGTGTGCACGTACGATCCAAGGCCACACAGATCGCCGTTCTTGACGGTCGGACGCTGATCGAGCACTACGTCAGCCACGCCGATGACGACGCTGCCCAAATCAACGGCAACATCTACCTTGGTCGGGTTCAAAACGTTCTGCCGGGGATGGAAGCTGCATTTGTCGACATTGCGACGCCGAAGAACGCCGTTCTTTACCGCGGCGATGTGCAGATCGATCGTGATCTCGAATCAACGGAATCCACCGATGTCGGGGCGTTGCGCATCGAAGAGCTCCTCCGGAACGGCCAGCTGGTCATCTGCCAGGTCACGAAGAATCCAATCGGGGCAAAGGGCGCACGCCTCACACAAGACGTCAGCTTGGCTGGTCGATTTGTCGTACTGGTGCCCAACTCGGATACCTACGGCATCTCGAAGCGTCTACCCGACGACGAACGCAAACGGTTGCGCGGAGTGCTCGATACGGTCAAGCCAGCAGATCACGGGATCATCGTCCGAACTGCAGCGTCCGGGGCTGACGCCGAGGAACTCCGACGCGATGTTGCGTCCCTCGTCCAGCGGTGGACGCAGATCACCACCAAAGCAGCAAAGCTCAAGGGGCCCGCGCTGCTGCACCGCGAGCCGAACCTCGCCGTTCGAATTATCCGCGAAGAGTTTTCCGACGCATACCGTCGCGTCGTGATCGACGACGAACGTGTGTATGAAGAAGTCCGCAGTTACGTCGAAACCATTTCTCCAGAGTTGGCCAGCCGTATCGAACTCTTCGAGACGTCCTCGCAACCTCTACCCATCTTCGAGCAGTTCCACGTGCACGAGCAACTGCACAAGGCCATCGACCGCAAGGTGTGGCTTCCCTCGGGCGGTTCGATCATCATCGAACGTACAGAGGCGTTGACGGTGATTGACGTCAACACCGGAAAGAACGTCGGCAGCACATCGCTCGAGGAAACTGTGTTCCGGAACAACCTCGAAGCTGCCACCGAAATAGCGCGTCAGTTGCGGCTGCGCGACATTGGCGGGATCATCGTCATCGATTTCATCGACATGGAGATCAAAGCGAATCGGGCTTCGCTCGTGACGCACTTCCGAGAAGAACTCGGCCGAGACAAAACCCGCACGCAGGTGTTCGAGATCTCCGATCTGGGATTGGTCGAAATGACTCGGAAGCGCATCTCAGAGGGTCTGCTTGAGGCTCTGTCTGATACCTGTCCCACGTGCAACGGCCGCGGATTTGTGTTTGATCCGAACGTTCTGACGGACTGACCGGCTGACGGGCGAGGGTGTCGCGTTCGCGCGACCTCAAGGTGTAGGCTGTCGCCCTTATGTATGCAGTGATCAAGACCGGTGGCAAGCAGTACAAAGTCGCCCAGGGCCAGACCTTGCAGGTGGAGAACCTAGGCGTAGCCGTTGGAGACGAGGTGACCTTCAGCCCCATCATGGTGGTCGACGGTGCAACCGTTCGTGCCGACAAAGCTTCGCTCGGCTCGGCCCGCGTTTCGGCCAAGGTTATCGACCAGGTGAAGGGCGAAAAGATCGTCGGCTTCATGTACAAGTCGAAGGCCCGTGCCCGTAAGCGTTGGGGTCACCGCCAGCAGTACACCGTCGTCGAAGTCACCGGCATCACCGGCTGACCAGCGTTTTCTTCAGGAGAGCAGTCAAATGTCAAAAACTAAAGGTGGCGGCTCAACCCGCAACGGCCGTGACTCCAATGCCCAGCGCCTCGGCGTCAAGGTATACGGAGGCCAGGTCATCAAGGCAGGCGGCATCATCATTCGCCAGCGTGGCACCACGGTGCACCCTGGCGACAATGTCGGTAAGGGCTCCGACGACACCCTCTTCGCAACGGCCGACGGCGTCGTCCAGTTCGGTGAGCGGCGTGGACGCAAGCTCGTCAACGTCGTTCCTGCCTGATCCGCGCTTCTAGTCGAGCCTCGTCGACTTGGTCGATGAGCGCGCCGACATCACTGCTCAACGCTGCTCTGCCGAGACCGGTTTCACCCTTTGTGGTGCCGGTCTCGTTTCGCGTCAGTTCGAATCGGTCCCCCCGCTTCCTTGTGGGCGGGTACCGTTCGCTGTGATGTCCATGGAGCTGAACCAAACCAGCCGCCATTCGTGGCGCATTTTCTGTAACGCTGCTTGAAGACCGAAGAGACTTATGCCGTTCGTTGACGAATCCCAGCTTCATGTAAAGGCCGGCGACGGTGGAGCGGGAGCGGTGTCAACGCGTCGTGAGCCGTTCGTGCCGAAGGGTGGTCCAGACGGCGGCAACGGGGGAGGCGGCGGTGACGTTGTGTTGGTCGCCGACCGCAACATCGCGTCGCTGATTGGTTTTCGCGACCATCCGTTCCGGAGGGCCAACGACGGAACCCATGGTCGTGGCAAAGAGGCCCATGGGCGTCGCGGTACTGACACGGTTGTTCCGGTTCCAGTTGGTACCGTCGTTGCAGATCAGTTCGGACGCGTCCTTGCCGACTTGGCCACCGAGGGGCATAAGTGGATTGCAGCCCGCGGTGGGCGAGGGGGGCGCGGCAACGCCAGCTTCCTCTCGAATCGCCGACGGGCCCCAGACTTCGCCGAGCAAGGAGAAGTGGGTGAGGAACTTTGGTTCAACCTCGAGCTGAAGCTGATGGCCGACGTTGCTCTCGTCGGGTTCCCAAATGCCGGTAAGTCCACGTTCATCTCTACGGTGTCGGCTGCGAAACCCAAGATTGCCGACTACCCGTTCACCACGTTAGAACCCCATCTCGGAGTTGTCCGATTGGAACGGTTCGGTACCCCACTCGACCCTCGCGGTGACTTCGAGTTTGTCATGGCCGACATTCCGGGTCTCATCGAGGGCGCTGCGGACGGCAAGGGCCTTGGTCATCAGTTCCTGCGCCATGTCGAGCGGGCCAGGGTGCTCCTGGTCCTGATCGACCTATCAGCCGCAGATCAGCTTCCACCAGCGCGCCAAGAGGCGATCTTGCTTGAAGAGCTGGGCGCATATCGGCCCGAGCTACTCACCCGGCCGCGTCTCGTCGTTGGGACAAAGCTTGACGCCATCGGTGCGGTCGGTGCGACTCGAGAAGAACTGCTCTCCTTGCTTCCAGACGCCCCGAAGCTTTGTATGTCTGCTGTCATGGGTTACGGCGTTCGCGATGTGCTGATCGCCCTTGCGCCTCTGGTGGCAGAAACCCGCGCTGCCGATCCTCAGGCCGCCACGTACGTCGTTCATCGCCCCGATGAGCATGGGGTACGCATCGAACGCGGTGACGATGCCGTGTGGCGCGTCATCGGCCGTTCTGCCGAGCGCGCCGTTGCCGTTTCCGACATCAACAACGTTCAAGCACTCCGTCACGTTCATCAGCAACTCAAGACCATCGGCGTCGACCGCGCCTTGGCTCGTGCAGGAGCGAAACCCGGCGACATCGTTCGGGTCGGCGACTTCGAATTCGAGTTCGACTGAACTCATGCTGCTCGGTCTGCTGTCAAGGAGTCGCTGATGGGCGGCACCGTCGTTGTGAAGATTGGGACGTCGTCCATTACCGACGCGGCTGGCGGCGTTTCGGCTGCGGTGGTCGACACTCTCGTGAGCCAGGTCTCCGAGCTGCGAATTGCTGGTTATCGGGTGGTTGTGGTCTCCTCCGGCGCAGTAGCAGCTGGACTACAGGCGCTTGGTATGGCCCGTCCGAACGACGTGCTCACTAAGCAGGCCGTGTCGGCCGTCGGGCAGTCCCGGTTGATGAAAGCGTGGGACGAGGCGTTCGCCGCTGTCGGGTTGATTTCCGGCCAAGCCCTGCTCACCCCGAACGACTTCTTTGACCGAGCTCAGTACCTTCACGCTCGCAACACCTTCCAACGACTGCTCGACCTTGGGGTGGTTCCGGTGGTGAACGAGAACGACGCGTTGGCAGACGACGAGCTCCGATTCGGTGACAACGATCGCATCGCTGCTCTCGTCGCGCATTTGGTCTCTGCCGAGCTGTTGGTCTTGCTGACCGACATGAATGATCTGTACACAGACGATCCGCGCAAGAACTCATGCCCAACTCGTCGCGCAACTGACATCCATCACGCCAGCTGTCGAACAGCTCGCTGGCGGGTCGGGTACCGCGGGCGGCAGTGGAGGGATGCGTTCGAAGATCCAGGCAGCACGAATGGCGTCGTTGTCCGGCGTCCGCACGGTGATAGCCAACGCTGCACGTCCTGGGGTCTTGGTCGACGCTGCCAAGAGGATGTCGGTTGGCACCGAGGTTTTGCCCCAAGAACGCGCCCTCAGCGCTCGAAAGCTGTGGATCGGCTTCGCGGTCGAAGCCGAGGGAACCCTCACCGTCGATGCCGGCGCCAAAGAGGCACTCATAGCGCGCGGTGTGTCGCTTCTTCCGGCTGGTGTTGTCTCGGTGAACGGCGAGTTCGACGACGGCGCGGCAGTCGAGATTGCTGGGCCCGACGGCGCGCCGTTTGCTCGTGGGCTTGTTCGCTACGACTCTCGTTCGGCCGCCCAGGCGGCAGGGAAGCGGTCTTCAGATCTTCCCGACGATGTCGCAACGGTGATGGTCCACCGCGACGATCTGGTGATCACTGTCTGATTCCCGATCGAGTCGGGCACCGGTCATCGAGCAGCTGGTGTGACATCCGCAATATGCGATCCTTAATTCATGTAGTGAACTTCATGTGTTGGTAGGGTGGCCGTGTGGAACGGGTCCAGATCCTCAACGCTGCCGCGCACTACAAAGCTGCGTTCGTGCCGAACCAGCACACGGCGCAACCGGTGCGCCACGTCGCTGTGCTCACATGCATGGACGCAAGGCTGGACCTGTTCAGGCTGCTTGGCCTTGAGGTCGGTGACTCGCACCTCATTCGAAACGCCGGCGGCAGAGCCACCGACGACGCCATGCGATCCTTGATCCTGTCGGCCAATGCACTTGGAACTCGTGAGTTTGTGGTGATTCACCACACCGGTTGCGGCTTGCATCGAATCACGAACGATGCGCTGGCAGACCGAATCCAAGAGGTGTCGGGCCACCGCCCCGACATCGACTTCTATGCGTTCGAAGACGAGACGGACAGCGTGACTGAAGATGTGGCCCGCATTGCGCAGTGCCCATATCTGCCACACGGGTCGGTGGTGTGGGGTGCAGTGTATGACGTGCACACGGGACGACTCGACCCGATTGGGTTGCCCCTAGCGTGCCGAGCCGAGCCGCCGAACTGATCTGAGCTGCTGATCTGAGCTGCTGATCTGCCTATCAGCCTGGTTGAGAAGTTCCGGGTTGCGGCGTAGCCGGCGCTGCAGTTGGCGCTGCAGGCGTCTCGATGGTTGCACCGCCGAGGCCGAGTTGCGCCTTGATCTGAGACAAACGAGCTTGCGCTTCGGTATTGAGGCTTGCCTGCTCGACCTCGAGCATGCGGGCCTCGACCGTGGAGCCCTGCAACTCTGCGGTGCCCTGCGCTTTGGCGTAACGCTGCTCGATCTTGGCCCGGACCTCGTCGAGTGAAGGGACGTCACCGCCAACCGTTTCGGATAGCTGTTCCATGGTCTTGTTCATCTGTTCCTGCATCTTGGCCTGGTCGAGCTGGCTCAGCAGCTTCTGTCGTTCGGCCAACTTCTTTTGCAGCTGCGAAGACGAGGTTTGTACGGCGGCCTTAGCCTGATCGGCTGCGCCGGTTGCCTGAAGGTTCATGTTTTTCAGACCCTCAACTTCGGATTCCAGCGCAATCAGTCGATTCGCAAAACTCTCCGCTGCGCGGGTGTATTCAGCAGCCTTGGCCGGATCCGCCTTGCGCTGTGCCTCATCGGCCATCAAGACCGCCTGGCGGGCAGAGGCATTGATCTTCTCCAGGTCGTCCATCTTGCGATCAAGTTGGAGCTGCGTGGTCTTCTGATTGGCCAGGACACTGGCTGCCTGTTCTTTCAAACGCCGATGCTGATCTTGTGCTTCGAGCAACGCTTGTTCGAGCTGAACCTTTGGGTCGGCCTTCTCGTTGAACTTCCCGGTAAGGAGGGCGATGAGGTACTTCCAAGACTTGGTAATGATGGACATGGAGTGATGCTAACCATCAGCGGGCGACCCGCCGGGACTTGTGGTCAGGGATCTCCCGGAGCTTTCCCTGAAAGGGCTCTGGCCACCCCGTGCCATGCTTTACCCCTCAGCGAGGAGCCGAGTGTCCTGCAAACCCTGTCTGAGTCCCTCTAGGTCAACAATCATTGCGTCGAGGTCGACACGAAGTGACTCAGAATCTGCGGGGCTGACCTGCACAGTGGTGACTTCGATCGTCCGAATGACCAACTCGTCGAGGCGTGATCCAAGCGAACGGAGCTGCGCGTCGGAATCGGTTCGGGCAGCTGCAAGGCGTCGGGCCACCTCGACCGAGGTCCGGACCGAAGCCAACGACGCCTGCGCTTCCTCAGCGCGGTCCGCAGGGGAGTTCGCCGACGCAGATTCCGCATCGGTCAGCTTGCGTTCGAGCGACGAGAGCTCGGTGAGGCGGCTGGCCGACGTGAGGCGGTGACCTTCAGAGGCGACCTCCCAAATGCGTGCGACGACACTGTCGATCTCACGGCACAGGTCCATCAGCCGGTCCCGAGTCGGACCTTCAGCGCGCATATCAATGGCGCGTCCCACCTTGGCTCGTGCTCCAAGAGCGTTCTGGACGTGGCGACGCCAAGGGTCTTGCAGCGTGAACGGATCTATCGAGGGCTGTTGTGTGCCGCCGACTCGACCTCGTTTGGACGACATTGCGACGTAAGCCAGAGCCGCGGTCAAGACGACGGCGACCATTGCGAGCACCAGTACGGCACTCATTTACAGATCTCCCGGCAATTGGGGCAATTGGGGCACGTCGGCTGTTTCGAGCGCCAACAAAGCGTCGTCCGTGAGGGGAGCGGCGTCGGGCAAACGATCCTTCATCAAACGCGAAGCCTGGTTAGCGACCGCAGCTTCGAACAGGTTGCGGGCCAGGCGACCATTTCCGAACCCTTGTGTTCGGGGCTGGGACGCAAACCACATTCTGATGGCTTGCGACGTTTCGGGCGAGAGCACATACTTTGCTTTCTCACATTGCTTGGCGAAGATGCTCAGCAACTGGTCGTCGGTGTAGTCGGCAAAGTGAATGGTCTTCGGAAAGCGGGACCGAAGGCCGGGGTTGGCACTGATGAACTCGGCCATTTCGACCGGGTAACCGGCTGCGATGACCACCGTGTCATCACGGCGGTCTTCGATGAGCTTCACCAACGTGTCGATGGCCTCGCGTCCAAAGTCTTTCTCGCCGCCGCGTGCAAGCGCGTATGCCTCGTCGATCAGCAGCACGCCTCCCCGGGACTTGTCGAACACCTCGGTGACCTTGATAGCGGTCTGCCCGACGTAGCCAGCGACCAGGCCAGCTCGGTCGGTCTCGACCAGGTGGCCTTTGTCGACCACGCCGAGGGTGCGGTAGATGCGCGCCAGCAGGCGCCCGACGGTTGTCTTTCCCGTGCCTGGGTTGCCGGTGAAGACGAGGTGGCGAGACGCATCGACCAGCGGAAGGCCGCGCTCTTTACGGAGTTGCTGAACTTGAAGCATGTTGGTGACAAGGCGCACTTCGGCTTTCACCCCGTCGAGACCGACAAGGTGGTCCAATTCGGCCAGGAGGTCTTCGAGCGGTTCGGGCGCTGCTTGCACTTCGGCCTCTGGAACTTTGGTGCCCTGCGCGGCTACTGCAGACGTAGCTGCTGAATCACCGGAGCCGGATGGGAAACCATAATGAGCACTGGTCGGCGACTGGAGGCCATCGGCAGAGGTGGGCGGAAACAAGCCAGACCGGGACCCCGGGCGGGTTATACCCCGGGCGGTCATGGCGTTGACCAGCGTGGACCGAAAGCCGTCTACGGCCACGAGTTCGTCGTCTGAAGGGCGCGCGTCGAGTGCACAGACGGTATGTGCGATCCGCATGGCGCGGTCGTAGTAGGTCCACGCGTGAGCAGTGCGGTTGCGAGCATCAGCAGCCGCAATGAGGTCGAACAGTTCGGTCCGCGTGGTAAGCCAATGGCGCTTGTCTGTCGCAAGACCGGCCTTGCGGACGTCGTTGCTCGATGCCCAGCTGAGTTGCGAATCGAAGCGGTGGCCGAACGCAGACACGTATGCGTCGAGTTCGATGTCGGTGTGGCGCAGATCAGAGTCGATTACGGCGAGCGTGAGATTCGATGCCTCGATGGTGACGTCGGATTCCAGCTTTGCGGCCACTGGCGCTGGAAGGTCGCCCGCCATCCCGGTGAGCACCAGATGGACGTCGTGAATGAACTCATCGACGGCGCGGTCCAGGCCGGCATCGTTTCGTAGGCGGCGTGGCATCACCATCGATGCTGGCATACCAAGCATGACCTGAGATTCATGCCGGGGCGATTCGAAGTTGTCGCTCAGGGTTGTGCCATGATCTTCCCCTAGTGACCCGCGTCACGGCACTACTCTTTTCGGTTCCTCCCTCGGTCAGCCCCAGTTCTCAACAAGTCAGCAGGTCCAGTCGTTCCATGTCGGCACAACAAGACAGCCCCATGCTCAACCTGACCGATGTCAGTGTGGTCTACGGTGGCGCAATCCAGGTTCTCCGTGGCGTCTCGCTTTCGGTTCCCCGAGGGTCGATCGTGTCCATCCTCGGCGCCAACGGAGCCGGGAAGACCACCACACTCAGAGCGATATCCGGTCTTCTCGTCTACCAAGGAGGTCGAATTACCGCGGGTTCGGTGACGCTGAAGGGGTTGGACATCACGGGCAAAGATCCGTCCAACAACGTCCGTGCCGGCATGGCGCAGGTGATGGAGGGTCGCCGAATCTTTGCCGAACTCACTGTCGACGAGAACTTGCAAGCCGGTAGCTATACGCGCAGGGACAAAGGGGAGGTCAGGGCCAGCTACGAGCGGGCGATGGATCTCTTTCCACGGCTGAAAGAACGCCATAAGCAAACTGCGGGTTATATGTCGGGTGGCGAGCAACAGATGCTGGCAATCGCCCGTGCACTAATGGCCAACCCCGAGTTGCTCATCATGGACGAGCCCTCACTAGGTCTGGCACCGATCATCGTTGAACAGATCTTCGAAATCGTCAAGACCATCAACGCCCAAGGAACCAGCGTGCTGTTAGTCGAGCAGAACGCGGCGAAAGCCTTGTCGGTCTCGGACTACGCCTACATCATGGAGACAGGGCGGGTTGCGAAAGAGGGTACCGGCGCCGCACTGGCCAACGACGACGAAATCCGGGCGCTTTATCTGGGCGGCGAGACGCAGCACACCAGTTACCGCGACCTGAAGTCGTACCGGCGCAAACGAGAGTATTCATGACCGTGGCGGGACTCACCCCAGGTATCAAGGAACGTATGGGAACATCACAAGCACCGTTGCTCGAGGTCCGCGACATCACAATGCGATTCGGAGGGGTCACAGCCATCTCCGACGTGTCGTTCGATGTGTTCCCCAACGAGCTGTTCGCCATCATCGGTCCGAACGGTGCCGGCAAGACGTCGATCTTCAACTGTCTGAATGCCGTGTACCACCCCCAGGAAGGCACCATCCGGATGGAGGGCCACGATGTCATCGGCAAGAAACCTCCGTACACCGTGCAACTTGGCATCGCCCGGACGTTCCAGAACATCGGGCTGTTCAAGAACCTCGACGTCGTTGCCAACCTCATGCTCGGCCGTCATCACCTGATGAAGGGCGGCTTCCTGTCCGGCATGATGTTCGCCGGGCGTGCACGCAATGAGGAAATCAGCCATCGTCGCCGGGTCGAAGAAGTGATGCACCTCCTCGACCTGCACCTGTACCGAGGCCAACCGGTTGGTATGTTGCCTTACGGTGTGCAAAAGCGCATGGAGTTGGCCCGAGCGCTCTGTATGGACCCGAAGCTCCTCCTCCTCGACGAACCAGTCGCAGGAATGAACGCAACAGAGACCGAAGACATGGCGCGCTATATCTTGGAGATCAAGGACGAACTCGGTATTTCTATGATCCTGGTCGAACACGACATGCACATGGTCATGGACGTCGCAGAACGCATCATGGTGCTTGACTTCGGCCAGAAGATTGCCGAAGGCCTGCCGTCTGAAATCACGTCCAATCCTCGGGTGATCGAGGCGTACCTGGGGCAGCCAGCATGACCACCACGGCCCCGGCGCTCGCCCAACAGCGAGCAGCGTCACATCCAGCAGCGGTCGCCGTGCGCTTCCATGAACTCGGCGTGTGGCGCCCAGTCACGTGGACGGCGATTGTTGAGGAAGCCGCACAGATCGGTGCGGGCCTGCGTTTCCTTGGCCTTTCCAAGGGCAGCGTGGTTGGTTTGCTTATGGCGAACCACCCTTCGTGGATTGCTTCGTACTTGGCAATTCAAGGTATTGGTGCAGTCGTTGCGCCGCTCGACCCGTTTCTGCCGCAAGACGCTGTCGCTGCGGAGTTCGCTGCGTCCGGTGCAGTTGCGGTTCTGTGCGGCGACCAAGAGCAGTTTGACAAGGTTGACGAACGGCGACGCCTCGGAGAACTCAGCGCCATCCGCTTTTTGGTGGTCAACAACACACGTGGAGTTCGAAGCCTTGACGCCGCAGACCGGCCCGATTCAGCTAGCACGCTGACATTTGCGCATCTGCGGGGTATGGGGACGGCCTCGACCTGGTCCACCGGTGTTGCAGCGGTGACAGGGTCAGATGAAGCCATTGTTGTCAACGGCACAAGGCGCACCCACGACGACGTCATCGCCGCGGCTCGGACCCTTGCCACAGCTGTGCAACTTGGCCCCAAAGATCGGTTGCTGTCCCAAGCCTCGCTGGCCGGTGAAACCGAACGGGCTCTGTCGCTCATCGGCGCACTGGAGACAGGCGCTGTCGTGGCGATCGGCGAAGGTGGCCCGCTTGCGCAGGCTGAACTGACAGCTGTTCAACCGACTGTTTTTCACCCCATTCGCGGTTTCCTCGACTACGTTTCCACCGGGGTAAACAACAAAGTGGACCAGGCAACAGGTCTGCGGAAGTGGGCGCTTCGAACCGGGTTCAAACCGTCGGAGCCGTCTGGTGTGATGCGAGTTCCTCGGCTGGCATTGCTGCGCCTCGTCGGCCTGGCGGGCCTTGCAGCTGCTGTCGTGTGGCTGTTGCTCTCGGCCAATCTTCCAGACCCACTCCGAATCGCCGTTGTGCTACTGGTGTTCCTCGTTGCTGCGGTGGTGGCGGTGCTCACCGGTGCTGCTGTTGTCGATCCGCTACGACGCCAACTCGGATTGGCCCGAGTGCGGGCCGTTGTCGACGCCGAACGCGGCGGCGCTGAGTTGCTGGGTGCACTTCGCGTACCTCTTGTTGATCTCACCTCTGTCGCTGGGAAGGCTTCATGACCAATTTCCTCAATTACTTGGTGGCTGGTATTTCGCGTGGTGCCATCTACGCGTTGATCGCACTCGGTTTCGTGATCGTCTACCGGGCCACCCACGTGCTGAATTTTGCACAGGGTGCCATCATGGGGCTAGGCGGCTACCTGGTGTACCTGTTCTCCGGGCCGGTCCCTGGTGTGAACTTCACTCCAAGCTGGTACATCGCAACGTTGCCGTACTGGATTGCCGTGCCGTTGGCAATGCTGCTTGCTGCCGGCGTCGGCATGTTGATGGAACGCTTCATCGTGCGCAGGTTCCGTGGTCGCCCGGTGTTCGCTGCAATCATGGCCACCCTGGGCGTCGGCATCATCCTCGACGTCGGTGCTCAGATCCTCTGGGGCTCTAGTTCGCTTCCGATACGCAACCCGTTCGAAGGTGACTCTGTCAAACTCGGTATCGAAGGCGTTTCCATCCGTCGCGTCGACGTGTTCACCTTGTTCGCAGCACTGACCGTTGCCACCGTGTTCTTCATCTTCTTCAAGAAGACTCGCATCGGTACTGCCATGCGTGCCACAGCGGCTGACCAGGAAGCAGCAATGGCGCAGGGAATCAGCGCCAACTTCATCTTCGCCATGTCGTGGGCAATTGCTGCTGCGATCGCTGCGCTGGCAGGCATTCTGCTTGCGTCCGGCCCTGATCGCCAGGTCGACACGTCCATCACCCTGTTTGCGCTGGTCGGCTTCCCGGCCATCGTGCTCGGTGGTATCGACAGCGTCGAAGGCGCACTTGCCGGCGGGCTGCTGATCGGCATTGTCGAACAGGTAGCAGCGGGGTACCAACCTCGGTTTGAATCGAGCCTGGGCAGCGGGTTCTTCCAGCTCACCCCCTACCTGCTCATGCTCGTGATCTTGCTCGTACGACCTTCGGGCTTCTTCGGTACCGAGGAGGTGCGGCGAGTATGAGCGGTGCTTTATTCGGCATCATCCTTGTTCTGGTGGCAGTAGGTGTTGTCACTTGGCTCGGACGGCGAGACCGCTTCTCGCTCGCGTCGGACTACGGCGACGATCTCCGCCAGTTCAGGTTCAACGGACGCAAGTGGTCCCTCCTCGTCGGCATCGTGATTGCTGCGTCGCTTCCGGCTGGTATGTCGTGGTTCGGTCTCGGTGGAGTCCACCTCCCGAAGACGCTCATCCCCGGGGTGCCCTTTACCGACAAATGGTTACTCGTCGGCTGTTTGGCCGGGATCTACTCAATCGCAGCCATAGGGTTGAACCTGCTCATCGGCAACACCGGGCAGATCTCGCTCGGGCACTCCGCTTTCGTGGCAACCGGGTCGTTCGCACTCGGCTACTTCGGAAGATCGGTGTCTTCCTCTGAAGAACGGGGCCTGATGCACGCCGGGGGCCGATTCCACGGCCTCTTGGTCCTGCTCCTTGCTGCGGTAGTTGGCGGACTTGTGGCCGCAGCAATCGGACCGTTCGCACTGAGACTCCGTGGCAACTACTTGGCCATCGTGTCGTTGGTCTTGGTTCTCGGTGCTCAGCACCTCATCAAGAACTGGATGGGCATGACCGGCGGCGAAGGAAACCCCCGCACCCTTCCGGCACTGGATTTCACCATTTTCCCCAACAAGAACTTGCAATTGCGTGCCGACGACGGCGCAACAACGTTCTTCGATTCGATTTTCTTCGCGAACGACTCGGGCAGCCCGACCGACAAACCCGGCTATTTCTGGGGCGTCTGGTTCTTCGTGGTCATCGCAGCCATCCTCGCCCGGAACCTCCTGCGCAGTCGCCAAGGGCGAGCCATGATGGCCGTTCGCGACCGCGATCTGTCTGCGGAAGTTATAGGCGTGCGGCAGATGTACACGAAGACATGGGCCTTTGCCATCTCTGGCGCGTTCGGCGCGTTGGCGGGTGCCCTCTACGGCTCACTGTTCGACCACGTCAACGAGTCATCGTTCAACCTCGCCTTTTCTATTGCGTTCGTCACGATGATCGTGATTGGCGGTGTGGGTACCGTTACCGGCTCCATCCTCGGGGCGATGATTTACGCCTTCCTTCCTGAAGTGCTGTTGCACTTTCAAGATTGGTTCACCGACAAGCTTCCATTCATCCAGGCCGATCCGGCCAAACGCGGCCTCACCATCGACCGTTTCACCACAATTCTGTGGGGCGTGCTGCTGATCGTGTTCCTGATCCGTTACCCCGAGGGCCTCGTGGGCATCTGGCGGAAGGTCAAGCGGACGTTTGCAACCTGGCCGCTTGGTTGAGCGTCTCAGCTGCCGACCAATCGCCTTGTCAACGTTTCATGATCACCGGACAGTCTCAGATTCGCTTCATTTAGCCCACGATCTGCTTGAATGAACGGTGTGACCTGTGTCGCATCGGCTGCGCATCCGCAGCTTGTGGCGGCTTTCGAGTCGTCACGTACCAACCCACCCACCCTTGAGGGAGTCAGATGAAGAAAAACCTGCGAACGATCGGTGCGCTCACCGGAGCCGCCACGGCTGTCGCGTTGCTCGGGGTCGCACCAGCCGGCGCCGCAGTGAAAATCAACCAGAGCTGCAAGAAGGTGGGCGAGGTGAAAGACACCCTCATCTGCAAGCAGGTCGGCAAGAAGCGCACCTACCAGAAGCAAGCGGCTGCGCCAACCACAGCCAAGGCAGTCGCTGGTGCAGCGGCCCCGGCAGCGGCCGGTTTGGCCGTCGCTCGCGGCTTCGACGGGAAGGTTCTCAACGTCGGCTATCTCGGCAGCGTCGCCACCAACCCACAGTTCCCTAGCTCGGCGCTGTTCGCCGACGGCGGCAAGGCCCTCACGGCCGGGTACACCTCGTACATCTCACGCATCAACGATGCTGGCGGAATTGCGGGCAAGTACCGGATCAACGTCGACTTCAAAGAGACGTACTACGACGCTGCCGAAGCTGGCAAGCGTTACAACGAGCTCAAAGACACCTCTGTCGTTATCGGCCAGATATACGGCACGCCACTTACTCAGGCGCTGCGTGACGCGCTGAAGCGTGACACCTTGATCGCCTCACCGGTGTCGCTCGACGGCGAATGGGTCATTGGCGACCAGTTCCTCCCAGTCGGGACCACTTACCAGGCTCATGCCATCAACGTCGTCGATTGGTACATCAAGGAAGGCGGCGGCGCAGGCAAGACCATCTGTGCGCTGACCATCGCTCCGAACCCATACGGCGTCGCGTTCGAAGAGGGCTACGAGTTCGTCTCCAAGAAGATCACCTTCAAGAACGGTGGCAAGTTCCGCTATTCCACACCCGATGCAACCGCCCAGCAGCTGAAAGATGCCAAGTGCGACGCTGTCGCCAACGCAATCTCAGGCGAGCTCCACATGCCAGCTCTGCTCAGTGCCGGCGACAAGATTGGGTATAACCCAATCTATCTGTCGTCGTCCCCAAGCTTCGCCAGCCGTCGTGTGACGCCAGCCAACTCGAAGCTGTTCGGAGACCAGGTGATCATCGTCGGTGACGGCGCCCAGTGGGCCGATCCGAAGATCGCCGGCATGAAAGATCACGTTGCCGACATCACCAAGTACGCACCTGAGTACGTCGGTGCGGTGAACCCCGCCACGTTGTGGGGCTGGGCGCAGGCTCGTTCCGTCGTTGCGCTGCTGGAAAAGGCTGTTGCCAACAATGACGTGTCGCCTGCCGGCATGGCCAAAGCACTCGCAACGCTCGGAACAGTTGATCACGGTGGCGTCTACCCAGCGTGGAACTACACCACCCCCTCTCAGCGTGTCGCCCCCACCAACGTGTGGATCGGCAAAGCCGACATTTCCACTGCCGGTGGAATCTCCATGATCAAGTCGTTCGATTCACCGCTAAACAAGGAATACAAGCGCTGATATCGCTTCGCCTCTTGCAGTTCTGAGCCGAAAAGCTGATCAAGGCCCGCCCGAAAGGCGGGCCTTGTCGCGTTCGGAAGTCGACGAGCGTTGAACAACGTGAAAGGCCCAGTAGAGCGCATCAATCGCCCACGACACACCAGCATCCTCAATCTGATCCAGGCGCTGTTCCAGGTTGGAGGATTCGAACCGGTAACTGAATCGGAACATGAACCGGCAATATTCGACCTAAGGTGCCACCTTCAGACCCTTAGGTATAAGCGACAAGAGGAATTGCGTAACCGGCAGATGATACGGTTGCGAGGTGGATTCACCTCGGCTCATGGAACCGCTGCTGCCCACGGGCGCTGACTGGGAGCGACTCGTGGGGAAGGCCGAGCTGGTGGTTGCCCAGGCCGACGTGTTAGCCGGGTGGGGCGCTGCCGAGACCGTGGCTGCACTTGCGGATCTCACCCGGTCGATGAATTCCTATTACTCCAATCGGATTGAGGGTCACGGTACCCATCCGCTCAATGTCGAACGCGCGCTTCGTTCGGACTATTCCACGGAGCCAGAGACCGCTCGGCTGCAGCACCTCGCACGCAAACACATTGACGCTGAGTCACGATTAGCCGCGTCGATACAAGGACCGCAAGCCTTAACCGCTTCCGCCCTGGTTGGGATTCACGGCAGCTTGTTCGCCGATGATCCGTCGGCACCAACTGGAATTCGTCAGTCTGAGGTGGCTGTTGGCCGTCATGTCCCGCCGTCGGCTTCGATCGTGATGGAATGCCTTCAACGCTGCGAATCGATCTACTCCGCAGGCCGGCCAGCAGCGGAGTTTCTCGTCGTTGCGGCCGCAGCGCATCACCGGTTCCTATGGGTTCACCCCTTTGTAGACGGCAATGGGCGGGCGGTGCGAATGCAAACGTCGTTGGCGTTGTACCCGATCACTCGTGGTCTGTGGTCGGCCACACGGGCATTGGCACGTTCGCGGGACGAGTACTACCGCCTACTCGACCGGGCCGACGATCCCCGGCAGGGAGATCTCGATGGCCGAGGTTCACGGTCCGCATCGGGTCTCGTTCAGTGGTGTGATTGGTTTGTCGACCGTGCCGCCGATCAGGTGACTTTCATGGCCGACTTGTTGCGACTCGACACGATCCGGGCACGGATCGACGCGTTGGTCGGTATCTGGTCGCATACAAAGCCCGGCATCCGGCCCGAGCTTGCGCTACCGCTACACCATGTCTTCGTCGCTGGACGGACAACCCGACGTGATGTTCTGACCTTGACAGGCCTCGAAGAGCGCACCGCTCGCGCTGCGATAAGCGCCGCCATCCAACACGGACTTTTGCACGCCACGAGCCACCGAAGTCCGATCGAGTTTCGATTTCCCGTAGAGGCGCTTGCCGTCCTGATGCCGGGTCTTTACCCAGAGGCTGCGAGCCCTGTCGATCATCAAACCTAAGTGAAGCCAGACCAGTTCCTTGCCAGTGGCGGCAAGTTCGTCGATGGTGTCGATCAGCCAAGTGAATTGCTACTTTGCGGGCAGGGACAGCTTCGGGAGTACTGGGCCTGAAAGTGGCAGCTGAACCTCGCCGAATCGACCGCGCGGTCAAGGAGCCTCTAGGGTTAAAGACTGTGAACGACCACCCGACTGAACACCGCTTCGAATCTCCGCAGACCGTCCGCGAACAGCTCAAAGGCGTCAACTATCTGTCCGACGATTCCATCGCCGGCGTGGTCTTCCTGGCCGACCGGCTGGGCAAGCCAATCCTGGTGGAAGGTCCCGCCGGTACAGGTAAGACCGAGCTTGCCAAATCGGTGGCGGCCATGCTGGGAGCTCGCCTTATCCGCCTTCAGTGTTACGAGGGTCTCGACGAGTCCAAGGCCCTGTACGAGTGGAACTACAAGAAGCAGCTGTTGCGCATTCAGGCCCAACGGGTCACCGAGGGCGAGGGTGGCAGCTGGGACGACATCGAAGACGACATCTTCGGCGAGGACTTCCTGATGACCCGCCCGCTGCTTGAAGCCATTCGGGCAGAAGACCCGGTTGTGCTGCTCATCGACGAAGTTGACCGCGTCGAGGTGGAAACCGAAGCACTGCTCCTCGAGATCTTGTCCGAGTACCAGGTGTCCATTCCCGAGCTGGGCACGGTCAAGGCAACGCAGATCCCCTTGGTGTTTCTCACATCGAACAACACCCGAGAACTGTCCGAGGCCCTCAAGCGGCGGTGCCTATTCCTGCACATCGACTACCCCCAGATGGACCGGGAAAAAGAGATCGTGCTGACGCGTGTCCCAGACATCACCGAGCACCTCGCAGATCAGGTGGTGCGGATCGTCCGCTCGATTCGCCAGATCGAGCTGAAGAAGAGCCCGAGCGTCTCCGAGACCTTGGACTGGGCCCGCACCCTTGTGCTCCTTGGCGTCAACGACATCGACACCCAGACGGCCAAAGAGACGCTGCACATCCTGCTGAAATACCAGACCGACATCACGAAGGCAGCCAAAGAGCTGTCGTCCACCAAGTAAGCCGAACGGTTCAATATGCTCGACGTCCTCAACGGGTTCGTCAACGAACTGCGCGCCGCTGGCATCCCGGTCAGCCTGACCGAGACCATCGACGCAATGACGGCCGTAAAGGAAATCCCCCTCGAGGACCGGGGGGCCTTCAAGGCCGCGCTCGGCTGCACCATGGTGAAGAACCAGTCGCATTACCGGGCATTCGAGACGGTGTTCGAGGTGTACTTCAGCCTCCGCGGTATGTCGGCAAAAGAGTTGCAGAACCTCGACGATCTCGATCCCGAGGCCCGGGCCGGCGAGGAACTCCGCCAGATGATGCAAGCCGACGCGCAGGGCGGGATGGAGGGTCTGAGCCCCGAAGAACTCGCTCAGATGCTCTACCAGGCGTTGCTCAACGCTGACCAGCAGATGATGCGTGCACTTGCCAAGGCGTCGGTCACGCGGTTCAGCGGCATGGAACCGGGTCGCCCGGTCGGTGGCACCTACTACCTGTACCGCACGTTGCGCCAGCTCGACCTCGACGGCATGCTGGAACGCCTGATGGAAGAGTCACGTCAGCAGGCTGGCGGCGAACTGACCGACCTCGAAGAGCGGCTGGAACGAGACGAGTTCGACAGCCGTATTACCCAGATGCGTCAAGAGATCGAGGCTGAAATCCGCCGCCGTCTTGTGGCCGACCGTGGTGCCGAGGCAATGGCCAAGACGTTGCGCAAACCGTTGCCAGAAGACGTCGATTTCATGCACGCGACGCGCGAAGAAATGGTGTCGCTGCGCAAAGCGATCTTCCCGCTCACCCGCAAGCTTGCGGTTCGTCTAGCGCGCAAGCGCCGCCACGGCCGCAAAGGCCCACTGGACTTCCGGCGCACCGTCCGTACGTCGCTCAGTTACGGCGGAGTGCCTGCCGACCCGAAGTTCAAGTACCCCAAGCCACACAAGCCAGAGATCGTGGTCATCGCAGACATCTCCGGTTCGGTGGCAGCGTTCGCCCGTTTCACGTTGCAGCTTGTGTACGCGATTCAGAACCAGTTTTCGAAGGTTCGCAGTTTTGTGTTCATCGACGGCATCGACGAGGTAACCCGGTTCTTCGACAAGTGCGAGGACATCGGCGAGGCCATCCACCGAGTCAATACTGAAGCCGACGTCATCTGGGTCGACGGTCACTCTGACTACGGCCACGCGTTCGAGGTGTACTGGGAGAAGTGGGGCAAGGAGATCACTCCAAAAACCACCGTCCTGCTGTTGGGCGACGCCCGCAACAACTATCACGCATCGCAGGCCTGGGTCATCAAAGAGATCGCCAAGAGGGCTCGTCACGTGTATTGGCTGAACCCCGAACCTCGCAGTTACTGGGATACAGGCGACTCGATTCACTCCGAGTATGCCGCCCATACCGACGGGGCGTTCGAATGCCGAAATCTTCGTCAACTCGAGAAGTTCGTCGAAAACCTGGCCTGACCGCCGCCTCTCTTTCCATATTGAGTTGTGGTGCGGTTAGCTTGGACCGATGTCGTTCGTTGGTCGCCCCGATGCAGTCGTCGCGCTGCGCTCATTTGCCCGTCGGTACTCCGAGGCCATCAGCGGCCCTGTTGGAGACGACGCCTGGGAGCGCCTTGTACGACACCGAGGACTTGGCGGCCGTTCCGCCCTTGGGCACGTAATCGCTGCTGTGGCCGAGATGCAGAGCCTGGCATCACTTCTCGAGTCCGTCACAAAGACAGCCTCACCGTCGGCAACATCGCCCCGCACGGCAGAGCCGAGCGCCGATACGTCAGTTGAGTCGCTGCAGGCAGATGTGGCAACTGCCGCTTCTGTGGCTGCAGATGCACTCGACGCCAGGCGAGATGCGGACTACGAGGCCAACGTCACGGTCGACGGCAGAATGCTTCTACTAGGTGATCACGTGAGCAATGTGGTTAACCGATTGTCGGCGGGCTTGCGTCTCATCGAAGCCAGCATCGAATCTGCCCGGTAGTAGCCCCAGGACCCGGTGGCTAGATGTCCACAGCTAGATGGCCTGTGGAAGGTCGCGTCGGTCCCAATCAAGCAGGCTGAGCGCCTGCGAGAACGCAAACCGGTCAGTCATCCCGCCCACGTAAGTAACCGCAGCGCGCACTGCTTCGTCTGACCCTGCGGAACATCCGCCCTGGCCAGCGACCTGTGGAATGAGATTCGGGCGGTCGATGTAGTGGTCGGTGAGGGCACGCAAGACGCTGATCACCTGGGCTGCCTGAGCCTGTGATGCCGGACGCAGGTAGATGCGCTCGTAGTTGACGCGTCGAAATGCGGCGAGCGCCTCGGCCATGTCGGGCGCCATGCCGACCTGCCCAGTAGCCGACGCGCAGCCAACAACCGAACGAATGAAGGCGTTCAGCTGGTTGGACCGGGTCGTCCCACACAGGTCTCGAACGGTCGATGGCAATACCTCCGGTGTGACGATGCCCGCAGCCACGGCGTCTTCGAAGTCGTGACATACGTACGCGATGCGATCAGCCCACGAAACGACCTCACCTTCGGGAGTAGCCGGCGCTGGACGCGACCATGAGTGGTTGCGAATGCCGTCGATCGTCTGCGCGCAGAGATTCAGCGGCGCCAGCACGACATCGGCACCCCAGACCGCATGGTCGTAGCCCTCGGCGATGTAGGGCGACAATGCGTCTTCGCTTGCATGGCCCCCGGGGCCGTGGCCACAGTCGTGCCCGATGGCAATCGCTTCAGCCAAGGCCACGTTGAGCCGCAGGGCGACCGCGATCGACCGAGCCACCTGTGCGACTTCAATGGCGTGCGTCAGCCGTGTTCGTTGATGATCTGTTGGCGCGACGAAGACCTGCGTCTTGCCAGAAAGTCGTCGATAGGCAGACGAGTGAAGAATGCGGTCCCTGTCGCGTTCGAAACATGTGCGGACCGGGTCCGGCTCTTCGGGGATGTGGCGGTCGCCTGCTCCTAGAGAGCGGGTTGCCCCGCCGACGAGGTTGGCCGATTCTGCGAGTTCTCGCTCTTCGCGCATCGCAGGCGAGGGGTGTGCAATGCGGGCAAAGGAGTCCTGGTGGGCAAGACGTGCTTCTCCGTGGTCATGGCCGCGCATGGTTGCCGCCCAAGCACGTGACCGCTCTGACACGACGCCCGCATCGATCCATGTTTCGTCTGCGAGGCCACTCATGAGGACAGAGCCTAGGACGAACGGTCAGGCCAGCCCGTCCGCTGCAAAGCGAGACCGCAGCTCGGACGTGGGCATCCAACACGCATCGTGGTGTCCAAACCACTTGTAGCGGTGGCGGGCAAGGAAGCGATAGCCGGCATCGCGTAGCGGGCGGGGGATCACCCTGGCTGCTTGTGCCCCGCGGCGATACCAGCCACCGAGCGCCAGGCCAATGCCGATGACGGCGTCTGCGTACAGCAAGGCTCGTCCGCCGGCGATCACGACGACCGAATCAACCTCGTCGGGCACGGCGAAACGTTCCCGAATGTGTTGACCGAGCGGCGATTGCAGCGACGCGAAGGACAATCGGGCCGACGGGTCTCTGGGTATGAGGAGTTGCACGGTCGATGAGCACAAGTTGCACTGCCCGTCGAACAGCACCAGAGCGTCAGGCTGAGGCTGGGCGGGCATGCTCATTGATTGAAACGGTAGAAGGGCCTGGCACCTTACCGATACCGAGGCATGCGAAACCGGCCACGATGGCGAGCAGCCCGCCCACTACGAACGCACTTTGGAAACTGCCTGTGCTGTCACGGCTCCAAGCGGTGAGCGCCGCTGCCGCGCCACCACCGAGTTGGTGTCCGGCGAACACCCAGCCGTACACAACAGTGCCTTGTCCCGGGAACAGTTCATTAGCGAGGCGGACGGTGGGTGGCACGGTGGCTACCCAATCCAAACCGTAAAGCGCCATCGTGGCAATGAGGACAGGGCTCGAAGCGCCCGACTCGAGGACCGCGTCGAACAAGAGCAAGGAGACTCCGCGCAACGCGTAGAAACAGAACAACAGCACTCGTGCATCGAAGCGGTCGGCCAACCAGCCGCCGCCGATGACTCCGATCAGATCGAAAACACCGATCAGCACCACCAACGTTGCTGCAGCCGATCGGCCGATGCCGTGATCGCCAGCGGCATCGACAAAGTGCACCTGCACCATGCCAGAGGTGGTGACGCCGCAGACGGTGAAGCTGCCGAGCAGCAGCCAGAACATTCCCGAGTTGATCGACGAGGTGAGGCCGGTCCAAGCGGTCATGAGGGGGTTGCGCGGAGGCGAAATGGGTTGCTGCTCGGGCTGCGCACCGAGCGCCGAGAAACCAATGTGCTCTGGTCGGTCTACAACGAAAGACAACACGAGGGGTATGGCGAGGATGCATGCTCCGGCAATCAGGTAGCTCACCCGGGTCCACGAGTAGGTATCCACCAACCACCGGTTGAGTGGGAGGAACACCAACGTGCCAGCAGTTCCAGCTGCGATCAGGATGCCGCTCACCATGGCGCGGTGTTGGAAGAACCAAAGGCTCGCCACCGATGCAGCGAGGACCGTCGCTACACAACCCTGTCCGATTCCCATCAGCACACCCCACGCGATCCAAAGGTGCCACGCCTGCGTGGCCAAGGTTGCGAGGACCGAGCCTGCTGCGACCGTCGTCAACGCGCTGATGACCACGCGCCGCAGGCCGAAACGGACCATTAGCGCTGCGGCGAGCGGTCCCATGAGGCCGAAGAGAACCAGGTTGATGGTGGAAGCGGCAGCGATTGATGTACGAGACCAGCCGTGCTGCGTATGAAGCGGTTCGATGAGGAGCCCGAAGGCTCCCCGCACCGAGGCCGTCAACATCAGGACAACAAAGGTTGCGGTGGCGACGATCCACGCTGGGTGGACTCGCCGCGACAGTGCCACCATCAGCTTGTGTTGCACAGCCTTCACGTCGCCAATAGCCGAATAGCGGCAATGAGTCCGACCATGGCGACAAGGCCCCGCAGCACGCGCGGGGGGATACGACGTCCAATGCGGGCGCCAACAAGGCCTCCGCAGATGGCACCCGTTGCGACGAGCGCAACACCTGACCACGGCACCGATGTCTTGAAGAGGAAAACGACGCCTGCAACTAGGGCGACGATGGTTACCAGCACGTTCTTGATGGCGTTGACTCGAACGAGAGGCTCATCGAGCATGACGCCCATGACGCCAATGAGGATAACCCCTTGGGCGGCCCCGAAATAGCCTCCGTAGACCCCGACAACGCACACGGACAACCACAAGGCAGGGGTGATTCGTCCGACCTGGGCTGAGTCAGCGTTGGCCCGACGTGTCCTGAGACGCTCGATGACTACAGGCTGTAGCAGCACCAGCGTGACACCGATGAAGATCAGAATCGGAACGATGACCTTAAACGTGTCTGCGGAGAGGCGGAATAGCAGCAGCGCTCCGATCAACGCGCCGAGGGCAGATGCCGAAGACAGCACGGTGATGCGAGCCCAGTGGCCTCGGAGTTCTTTGCGGAAACCCCACGAAGCGCTGGCTGAGCCAGGGAACAGCCCGATGTTGTTGGTGACGTTGGCGGTGATTCGGTCGAACCCGACTCCTACCAACGTGGGGAACGAGATCAGCGTTCCCGAACCAACGATGGAGTTCATGAAGCCGGCGGCGCCGCCCGCGGCAACGATTGCGAGCGCGCGACCGATCGTGAGATCGGGGACGGTCACTGGATAATCACTGGATGGTCACTGGATGGTCATGTTTGGAGCAAATTGGCTGCGCTGAACGCAAGGTCGAGTGACTGCCGTGCATTGAGACGCGGGTCGCAGATGGTTCGGTAGTTCCCAGATAAGTGGTCTGCCTCGACGGCGATCGAACCACCAAGACATTCAGTCACGTTGTCGCCGGTGAGTTCGAGGTGCAAGCCACCTGGATGAACCCCCGATGCGTGGCAGGCAATGAAGAACTGCTGTACCTCGGTGAGCACGTCATCGAAACGCCGGGTCTTATGACCCGATGGTGCAGTGAACGTGTTGCCATGGCACGGATCGCTCGCCCACACGACTGGGTGGCCAGAGTCTCGAACCGCTGCCAGAATCGGTGGCAGGGCAGCAGCAATTTTGTCTGCACCCATACGAACAATAAGCGTGAGCCGCCCAGGAATTTGGTCTGGGTTCAACGCCTCGCACAACGCGATGACATCGGCGGGCTGTGCGGTTGGGCCGACCTTGCAGCCAATGGGGTTCTTGACGCCACGCAGGAACTGCACGTGAGCGTCGTCGATGCCACGGGTGCGTTCACCGATCCACAGCATGTGAGCGGAACAGTCGTACCAGTCGCCGGTGGTGGTATCGCTGCGAGTGAGTGCCTCTTCGTAGTGGAGCAGGAGGGCCTCGTGGCTGGTCCACAGGTCGACCTGTTGCAGTTGCGCTTCCTTCTCCAGGTCGATTCCGCAGGCACGCATGAAACGAATGGCCTTGTCGATGCCTGCTGCAAGTTGCTCGTAGCGCTGGCCTTCTGGGGTGGCTGCAACAAACTCTTGGGTCCAGGCGTGCACTCTTGAGATGTCTGCGTACCCGCCTTTGGTGAACGCACGTAGCAGGTTGAGCGTCTGTGCGGACTGCTGGTAGGCAGCGATGAGCCGCTCGGGGTCTGGAGTGCGAGCATCGGCGAACGGCGCGTCGTCGTTGACGATATGGCCACGGAACGATGGGAGTTCGACACCGTCGATGATTTCGGTGTCGGCACTGCGCGGCTTGGCGAACTGGCCGGCGATGCGGCCGACCTTCACAACCGGCAGCCCGCCGGAGTACGTCAGCACGGCAGCCATCTGCAGGATGACCTTCAGACGCTCTCGTATGGACGCAGCGGTCTGGTCATGGAAGCTCTCGGCGCAGTCTCCGGCCTGCAGCAGGAACGCTCTTCCGGCTGCTACTTCGCCAAGTGCTTTGGTGAGCGAGCGCGCCTCGCCTGCAAATACCAACGGCGGCAGGGTGGAGAGCCGCTTCGTAACAGCGTCGAGGTGCCCGGCATCTGGCCATTTGGGCTGTTGGAGGGCCGGATAGTCGCGCCACGTCGTTGGAGTCCAATGGCCGGCAGGTGCGACAGATTCGGTCATCAAGACAGCCTACTGGTGACCTTCAGTCTTCTTTGAAGCTAATTCGGGCCCGGCTTGGCCCACTCGGCGGACCCTGGGCTTCGATCGCACGACCGCTCTACAGTGTCCGGGTGCATCCCTTCCGGTTCGGTATCCAACTTCGCCATGCTGAAACAGGAACCGCGTGGCGTGCTCTCGCCCGCCAAGCAGAAGACAGCGGCTATTCCACACTGTTCCTGCCAGACCATTTCGGTGAGACATGGAGCCCGACGGTTCCGCTCACCGTTGCGGCCGAGGCCACAACGTCGATCAAGGTCGGTGCCCTGGTATACGACAACGACTATCGCCATCCGTTGGTGCTCTCACGCGACGTTGCCGCTATGGACCTGATGTTCCCCGGCCGAGTCGAGTTCGGCATCGGCGCAGGTTGGATGACGACCGACTACGAGCAATCGGGGATCCCACTCGATACGCCGAAGATTCGCATCGAGCGGATGGGCGAGGCGATCGAAGTGATCAAGCGACTGTGGAACGAAGATGCCGTGACCTACACCGGCTCTCACTACCACCTCGCTGGCGCGCAGTGCTTCCCGCGGCCGGCAACCCCAGGTGGCCCGAAGATCATCGTGGGCGGGGGAGGGCGGAAGGTGCTCACCATGGCCGCACGCCATGCTGACATCGTCGGTGTGAACCCGGAACTCACCAGCGGGGTCGCTGGTGTCGAAGCAGCAAGGACCGCAGTTGCTGATCGGTATCTGGAACGCATCGGCTGGATAAAGGAAGCTGCCGGCGACCGCTTCGGATCGATCGAGCTGCAAATTCTCGGCGCGATGGAACAGGTGACTTCAGACCGGGTCGGTTACGCAGAAAAGATTGCACCGCTGTTCGGGCTCGACCCTGCCGCGGCGCTCGACATGCCGATCGTCATGGTCGGAACAGTCGACGAAATTTGCGAAGACCTGATTCGACGTCGCGAGTTGTTCGGATTCAATTACGTCGTGGTGCACGACCTCGAGGCGTTCGCCCCGGTTGTTGCCAGGCTCGCCGGCACCTGATCTCCACGTGGTCAGTGTGGGAAAGCGCATCGGGGTGTTCGGTGGCACGTTCGACCCCATCCACAACGCGCACTTGGCCGTCGCCGTAGCCGCTCGTCACCAACTTCGGCTCGATGAAGTTCGGTTTGTCGTTGCCAACATTCCGTGGCAGAAGGCAAAGCAACGTCGCATTAGCGGGGCAGCGGATCGGTTCGCCATGGTGGAACTGGCCGTGGCAGGTCGAGGTGGGCTGGTCGCATCTGACCTGGAGATTCGGCGTGGGGGCGACTCGTATACCGCTGACACGTTGCAGCAACTGCGCCATGACGAACCGGGTTGCGAACTGTTCCTGATAGTCGGGTCCGACTTGGTCGACGACCTTCCAACGTGGCAGCGGTGGACGGAAATTCCTGCACTATGCACGCTTGCGATCGCATACCGTCCCGGCGAGGCAAGCAGGGCAGAATTGGCGCCAGGGTGGCGGAGTGTCGACGTGCGTCTTCCAGCCCTCGAGCTGTCCAGCACCGAGCTTCGCGAGATGGCCGCTGATGGTCGCCCACTCGATTTCCTTGTGCCAGACAGCGTGATCGCGTACGTGGCTGAACATGGGCTGTACCGTTAAGGTCTGCGCAGTTTGTGCGCAAACCTCCAGATACCTGCAGATCTCGTGCCCCTGACTTCGTCCTACATCCCACTCGCATCAGTAGCAGCCCGTGCTGCAGATGCCAAAAAGGCAACCGACGTTGTCATCCTCGACGTTGGCGACCTGCTGGGTATTACAGACCTCTTCGTCATTGCTTCGGCGTCGAACCGTCGCCTCGCGCTCACGGTGGCCGACGAGATGGAACGAGCGGTGAAACTTGCCGGTGGTCCTGCGCCGATCTCGGTCGAGGGCCTGGAAGAGGCAACCTGGATCCTGATCGACTTCGGTCCGTTCGTCGTCCACGTTTTTCAACAGGAAACACGAGAGTTCTACGACCTCGAGCGACTGTGGCGTGACGCACCGCGTGTTGCATGGGTGCCAGATGCACCGGAACCGGATTCAGACGGCGCTCCACACTCCGATCCGGACTCCGATCCAGATCCTCTCGACTGAATCTGGGTTCAGCTTCCGAGAACGAGTTCAAGTTCATCCCCTGCGCTGCCGAGAAATGAGTGTCACCTCGAATCAGGGGTGAACGAACTCTCGATTCGGAAGCAAAGGAGCCGTTGTGCTCGGACGACTCAGCATTACCCAGAAGCTTGCAACTGCCGTTGTGGCACCGCTGGTCGCACTTGTCGGCCTCTCCGGCGTGGGTTTCACCACGTTCAACCGGGTAAAGGTCAACGGACCCGAGTACCAGAAGTTGGCAACCACCGCCGACCTCGTGGCCGACGTTCTTCCGCCTCCGCTCTACTTCATCGAATCGCACTTCATCGCGCAGAGCTTGCTGCAGGCGAACGCCGAGGAATTCCCCGGCCTCGTCAAGCGGTCCGAGTCATTGCAGAAGAGCTTCGAAGAGCGCCACGCTTACTGGACCGAACATATCGACGTGATCGGTGAGCCCCAGCTCAACGACCCGTTCCTCAACGACTCCTGGAAGACCGGCGAGGAATACTTCAAAGTCTTCAATGACCAGTTCGTTCCGTCGCTGCGCTCGGCATACTCACGCGGGTGGGATCCTGACGAGGTTCAGGTCGTCATCAACGAGCCCGCGGTCAAGGCAGAACGGATCTTTGACAAGCAACTCGACCCGCTCTACCGCAAGCACCGTGCCGCCATCGACAAGACTGTCCAAATCGCCAACACGCGCCGCGCGAGCTTGGAATCCGACGTTTCGAGCACCGTGAGCCGGCGGCTACTCGGCCTGATGCTCATTGCGTTTTCTGGCGCGGTAGCCACCTTCCTGCTCAGCTCGTTCGTGGCCCGGGCCATTCGTCGTCCAATCAAACAGCTCACCGATGCGGCCAACCGTGCAGCAACGGAAGACCTTCCGTTGATGGTCGCTGCTGCGCAGGCCGGCGAAGAATCGCCTACGGTGTCAGCCCGATTCGTAGACGTCGAGTCCAACGATGAGATCGCCGAACTCGCAGCTGCGTTCGCCTCGATGCAGGGGACCGCAGTCGGTCTGGCCAGAGAACAGGCACTGATCCGCCGCAACGTCGGCGAGAACCTGGTGAACCTGGCACGCCGCAATCAGTCGCTCCTCGGGCGCTCACTCGGTGTGCTCACCCGTTTGGAACAAGACGAACGTGACCAGGACAAGCTCCAAGATCTGTTCAAGGTCGACCACCTCACGACCCGTATGCGCCGAAACGCCGAGTCGCTCCTGGTACTGGCCGGAGCCGAGCCAAACCGCAAGTGGTCTGCTGGTGTCGAAATGGGCGACGTCGTTCGTGCTGCGGTCTCCGCAATTGAAGCGTTCGACCGTGTGGACATCATTGGCCTGGACGATGTCAAGGTCCGCGGCGCAGCTGTCAACGACGTTGCTCACCTCGTTGCTGAATTGATTGAGAACGCGACCAACTTCTCGCCGCCTGACAGTCGGGTCGCCGTGGTCGGCAAGGCCCGCCCTGATGGGTACTTGCTTGTTGTCACCGACGATGGCTTGGGCATGAGCGAAGACGATCTCGCCACGGCTAACGCGCGAATCGCTGAGACGTCTGCATTCGAGTCGAGCCCAACGAAGGTGCTTGGTCTGAACGTGGTTGGTCGCCTTGCGCATCGCTATGGCATCGACGTGTCGCTTGCGACCAGCTCGAGCGCTGGCATCGCCGCGCGAATTCAGCTGCCGATCGTGCTGCTCGAAACTTCGGAGTCAGCCGAGGTCTTGCCCTCAGCGGAAGACCTCGATGCTGCGGAGGTTCTTGCCAACAGCAGCTTGGACGCTGCTGTTGAACCGGCGGCACCGCTGTCAACCGGCGTAGCCAACGACATTCCTGAATGGCTTCAGAACGTCGCTGGAGTGTCCATGGAGTCGGACCCTGCAACGTCCTCTGACTGGGCAACCGCGACGTTCGGCAGGATTTCCGAGGTCGTCGAGTCACACGAAGCCACCCCCGCTTCCCCCGATTTCGGTGTGGCGGCTCCCGGTGATGGTGTGCCGGACAATGTCCGCTTGTTGCGCCCCGCACCAGTGCCGAAACCTGCGCTGACGCGTCGAATCAAGGGTGCACAGACAGTTGAAGCCGGGCCAGTTCCTGACGCCGCTGAAGCGCTCGAGGTGCTGTCAGACCCCTATCGTTCCTTGCATCCGAGCGAGATCCCGCTTCCCGGCGAGGAATCCTTGCCGTCGCAGGATGCATCCGATGTCGAAGAGCCAGTTTTCGAAACGATTGCAGAAACCGTTGGCGAACCCGAGGACCTTGTCAGCCAGCCGGAGACGAAACTGGTCAAGCGCGTGAAGGGTGCTCAGATGGTCGACACCGGCCCAGAGAGCGTCATCCGACACGACCCAGAAACTTCCGACGACCCCGAACGCGCAGACTCCGTCAAACGAGCACTGACGGGCCTACAACGCGGACTCGAGCGAGGCCGTGCCGAGGAGGCCAGCGGTGTCTTCGCGGAGAGCGAGACCGAAGCTGATCCGTACCCCGCCGGAACCGACACCGAAGCGATCGAGCTAGCGGCCGCAGCCCGTAACGATGCCGCTCCAGAGGTGCCAGGTTCACTTCGTAAGCGTGTCAAGGGTGCCCAGCTTCCAACGGTCGATCTTCCAGCCGCTGCAGCGCGGATCGACAACGATCCAACAGCAGTACGTAACGCGTTCGGAAGTCTGCAGCGCGGTGTGAACAGCGCACGAGAAACCATCGCAGGATCACCTGCTGAAGCGTTTCCCGGGTCATCTGTTGCAGATGACCCCTCAACCCTGAGCGCCTCGGCGCCGACTCACTGACAGCCGACCTCGTGTCGTACCCAAAAGGAACAGACAAATGACAACAACGCTGACGAGCCAGGTAAAGAACGTCAACTGGCTGATGTCTCGATTCGTGAGCGACACCGTCGGTGTCGAGCAGGCGATCGCGGTGTCATCCGACGGGCTCCTCATGGCCATCTCGTCGAACCTCGACCGCGCATCAGCCGACAAGATGGCCGCCATCGTGACCGGCATGCGATCACTGTCCGATGGTGCCGCCCGCGTACTTGGCAAGGGTGGAATGTCGCAGGTTCTTGTCGAGATGCACGACGCATACCTGTTTATCGCCACAATCTCTGGTGGCTCTTCTCTCGGGGTTGTCACCTCGAAGAATGCTGATCTCGGCCTCGTTGGCTACGAAATCACGCTCCTCGTGCAGCGTGTTGGCACCCAGCTCTCGCCGGAACTTGTGTCTGAACTCAAACACAGCTTGGGTGTTTGAGACCCCTCGGGTCACTCCAGCATCAGACTCCTCCTGATTCGCCCAGAAACTCCCCATGACCGACGACACGGAACCCTTCCTGAGACCTTTTCTGGCCCGCCCGACTACGACCGTAGGCGCGCTGACGACCGAAGCTCGGCCTGAGATTCGGCCTGAAACTCGGCCCGAAGATCGGGATGAAGTATTGGACGATTCGTCGGAAACACCCGTTGTTCGCGCGTACATGATGACTGCGGGTACAGCAGGCGGGAGCAAGGTCGACACGTCGATCCATCTGGCATTCGAGTCGATGGTGTCGCTCACGGATCATGGCACCCGCAGTGTTGGGTTGCTGCAATTCGAACGGGCGAAGATCGCACGGTTGGTCAGCCAACAATCTCAATCTGTCGCAGAAATTGCGGCAAACCTCCGGATCCCCCTCGGAGTCACACAGGTTCTTTGCGCAGACATGGTCGGCGCAGATCTCCTTGAGCATCACAAGAGCAATGCAAACCTGTCAGACGATGTATCCCTCCTCACAAGGTTGATCAACGGTGTCCGATCTCTCTAAACCAAAACCGATTCCTGTCAAGATCGTCGTCGCTGGCGGCTTTGGCGTTGGGAAGACCACCTTTGTGGGTGCCGTGTCGGACATTCCTCCGCTCACGACCGAAGCCAACATGACTTCGTTGTCCAATGACATCGACAATCGCGGTGACGTGACGACGAAGACCACGACAACGGTAGCCATGGACTTCGGTCGAACTGCCATCGATGAGTCGTTGGTGATGTACCTCTTCGGCACGCCGGGCCAGGACCGCTTCGGCTTCATGTGGGACGACCTCATTACCGGTGCGCTTGGATCAGTAGTCCTGGTGGACTCTCGTCGGCTCGAGGACTGCTTCCCCGCCCTCGACTACTTCGAGAACCGCGATGTTCCGTTCGTCGTGGCAGTGAATCGGTTCGGTGGATCCGTTTACCACGACGTGGAAGAGATCCGCGCTGCGCTGGACATTGACGCCGCGATTCCTATCGTCACGACGGATGCTCGGAACCGTGAGGACGTCAAGAAGACAGTGCTCTCCCTACTGGACGTCGTTCTTGCTCGGGCCATGGCCCGTTCCCGCGCTGCTGGTTGACGTCCCAAGTTCCGGCCGTCGGCCCGGCGAGTCGGTGCTTCGTTGCGCATTGCCGACGTCAGGTCGATAGGTCGGCTCGATGCCGCAGGGCTCAGACCGGGTTCGTGGAGACGTAGACAATAAGGTCACGGTCAGCTGCGTATGCCGAAGCTTCTTCGGCCCGCGTGATGAGCATCTGATCTGTTTCGCAGGGACGTGAGCGGACAGCTGCAACCCGAAGCGAGATGAGGTCGGTCGCTTGGTGGCCACGCATGGGCGCCTGCAGTCGGTTCGCGACCCGAAGTGCAAGAGCCTGCAGGTCCGTGTGGCCGAATCCGCCACGAGCCGCTATAACAAACCCACGATCATCATGGCGGTCTGCGTACTCATGATCGCGAATCGCGGATCGGAGTCGCCGTTCGAGGACCCCCATTTCATAGTTCTCGTCGTCAGCTGTGGCTGCCGACAATTCGACTTCGACCAGAAGCAGCGCGATTGACACCACGGCGTCCAGACCGTCAACGTGCATAGCTTCCAACTGATGAGCGAGTGTCTCACGGGCTTCACCTCCGAGACGCGGGCTGATCATGAATGGCTCGGTTTGCTCTTGGGCATTCGGCCCGTCGAACAACCCAGGGGTGTCGTCCACGGTGTCGACTGCTGTTTCGTTGAGAGTGTTGGCTCCAGCCTTGTCCCCTCGGTCGTCGGTGGCGCCGCTTCCTGAGATGTCGACGATGTCGGTTCGGGCAGCTGACAGGACGGACGCAATGATCGCCCGGGTTCGTTCGTCGAGCATCCCAGCTGACGGGGGCTGGTCAGTCCAACCCGGAACAACCAAAGCGGGCACAGCTGGTAGCGGCGCAGGGGACGCCTGAACGTTGGACGCCGGAATTGACGACGGCAGATCGAACGACGGAACCAGGGACGACTCGACTCGGTGCGAAGGGATTTCCGGCGGATCGACGGGAGGGGTGGCGGGTTCCTTGGGGTGCTCGGGTCGAGTTCGAGCTTCCAATACCGGCCCGGATTCCGCGCCAATGAGAAGGAAGCCCGAGCGGCCTTCGTTGATCGCGCAGGCAGCGACGGTCACAGGACGGACCCCGCCACGTCCATCGAGGAGGCTGCCTGAGGAAGCAAACGGTGATCCTGAGGCAAGGGAACTCAACGAGCGGCCGAACTCGCCAATGGAACCTTTGTCCAGCACGTTCATCCAGGTCGAGGGACCGATTCCCATCCCGGCTTGTGGCTGCATCATCGTGCCTGTGAGCTGAGACCAGGCTTCGTTCGCTGCGATCAAGGTGCACTGCCGGTCTAGCCTGATCACGAAAAGCTGGCTGTGTTCACGGCTGCCGGAGGGTGCCGCTGGTGAACTTGAGCGCAAGGCTTCCTCGGTTTGGTTGGCCCATTCGATAGCGCGCCACGAAGCGACGTCGGTCAGCACAACCCGAATGCCGGCCCCGTCTCGTGTGACGTTGAATTCGTAGTCGATCGGCCTCGCTCTGCTGGCGTGGGAGAACTGGACTGCGCTGTTGGGAACAGAGTCTTCGGGCCGTTGCAGCGAACGGCGAAAGCCAGCCTGATGCGCCACATCAACGAGATTCAGCACCGGTTGCCCAACGATTGCGCCTGCGTCGTAACCGAGTGCTGCAGCTGTGCGCCCCGTTACATCCTCGACAAGCCCCTGAGAATTGACGAGCAACATACCTGTGGTGTGCTCCATCAGCAGGTGGTGGATCGAAACGGCGTGCGTCGGGAACGTGTTGTGGCGCAGTCGAGGAGTCACGTAGGTCAATCGGCGCTTCGCGGCCCGGTCTTGACGGCTGGTCTGAACGTTCAAACCCTTCGACCCGAAACCACTTTCCCTGGAATCCAATTGGTGCCGGGTGGGGGTGGGTTTGCCACGGGGTTGGGGCCCCGTTTGGCCGTCAGAAATGGCACGGACCCTGGGGAGGAAGCGCAGCTTTAGTCCCGGGATGGGGTAGCGCGTGTATCGCGTGGGTTTGCCACGGGGTTGGGGCCCCGTTTGGCCGTCAGAGATGGCACGGACCCTGGGGAGGAAGCGCAGCTTCCGACCAGGGTCCAGTGTCTCGTGTGGAGCTAAGGGGATTCGAACCCCTGGCCTCTTCCATGCCATGGAAGCGCTCTGCCAACTGAGCTATAGCCCCGTGAGGGAGTTGCAAATTAACACGAGAATGGAAGGGTACGTGGCGATCAGGGTGACTGTGGGTCGTGCTGGGCTGCGGCTCAGAGCGCCCGAAGGGGCACTTCGCACGCCTGGCCCAACTCGACCCGGGCGCTGACCGCAGGGTTGCCATGTCCACCTGCGCCCCAACTCGGGAACACAGTGGAGTAGATCCCTGCACCGCCTGCCATGAGCACCAAGATGTCCAAAGGTGAAGCAACGGATGGCAGCAGGTCGTCGTCGTTTCCACGTCCGGCGAATGCAGGGTTCAGCGACCGCAGTTCAGACCGAAGGTGTTGTGAATGTTCGAATATGGCGGCCTGAATGTCCGGCCTACTCATCCCGGCAGCGGCGAGGATCCCTGCGTGTTCGGGGTTCAACACGACCACAGCGATTCCGCGGTGGAAGAACGCGTTGTTTGAGCCCAAGTTTCCGACGGTCTGGCCGATCGACCGGAGGAGGCGGGTTGCGGATTTCGGGTCGTCCGCGTCGCCGACCGACATCACCGAATGCGGCGCTTCGGTTCCGACGACGGTAACAATCGCGTCCTCGGCGGCGAATCCCAGCGAGGTGTGCAGCGGCGGAAACGGTGAACCCTCTTCGTCCTCGGCAAGCACCATTCCGAGTTTGCCTGCATGGCCGAGTAGCGCCATGTCGCTGACCCCGGGGCGGGCGCCGCCGATGTTGATCATGGCAAGCCGAATTGCCCTTCCGATGGACATGTTCGCCCGGTGTCCTGGGCCGAGCGCACCGAACCCTGAGACGATCCCGCAGAACTCTCTGGCAGGCCCGTTCACAAGGACAAGGGGCGCAATCGAGTGCGTGGTCGACTGCACCTCGGAGAGGTCAAACTCAGGTCGCAGCATCGCGCTGATTGCGGCAACCACCACGGGAACATGGTCAGGAAGACACCCGGCCATCACGGCAGCAATCGCAATCTTTTCAACGGTGGCTGCACCAAACGATGGCCCCATTTCGCCCAGCAGCAGATCGCCATCCATGCCGGTTGCGAGAACCATCCGGTCGACCCGAGCGATGGTTGGGATGATGACGGGCAGACCATCGGTACAGCCGGCCGAATGCAGAACCTCAAGCGCAGCGTGTTCATCGGTCGCTTCCAGTACCCGGCGCGTGGCAACTTCATAGGTGGACGTACTGCTCATCTTGGGTTGATCCCGTCGATGCCGAGCGCTGCAAGTATCCGTGGAGCGAACGAGCGGGCAACTGATTGCATCGCCTCGGCCCCGGAGCCGGCGACCGGGTGGGGGAGTTGCAGACGGGGGAGCCCGGGCATGCCCAGCGATGCACTCACGAAATCCCCCTGTGCCCAGAAGGTCTCGGTGATGAGTGCAACGGTTGGAACGCCGAGTTTGGCCAGATTGATGCCGTCACGCACGGTGCCGGAGGTGCAACTGCCTCAATGACCGTACGCAGCAACAACTGCGTCGGCGCCGGCCACGACCGCAGTCAGTTGCTCCGCGCTTGCAACCGCAGAGGCGTTGCCCTTGTTGTGGTGCTGGAACGTGGTGCCAGGGGGCAGTAGCGCAGCGAGAGCAGCCTCCACGTAGCCAAGGAAGGCAACGGAGTCAGGGAACCCGTTTGCGAACAGCCCAACGCGGATTGGGTTGCCCGTGGCGGGCGGATGGAACCGTGCCGTGTACGGCACCTGCGCAGCTGCTGGCTGCGAACGAGGATCGAGAAACGTGACAGTTCCGTTGGGCATACATTCGAGCATGCCAGACTGACTCAGATTTTCGTCAAGATCTCGACGCCGGACTCGGTGACCAGCACGGTGTGTTCGAACTGTGCCGTCAGGCTGTTGTCAGCGGTGACGGCTGTCCAACCGTCTGGCCAGATGCTGTAGTCCGAGCCATCGCCGACGGCGATCATTGGTTCGATGGTGAAGGTTTGCCCCAACTGCAGACGGGTGCCGATAGACCGATCAAAGTAATGCAGCACCGATGGTTCCATGTGGAAGTTTTCACCGATTCCGTGGCCGACGAACGCTTCGACGACCGAGTACCCGTGTTTTTCTGCGTGGTCCTGGATGACCCGGCCGATCTCGTTGAGTTTGCTGCCCGGTTGCACTGTCTTGATGGCCAGATACATGCATTCTTCGGTGACGGCGACCAACCGGCGGGTTGAATCGGAAACTTCGCCAACCAGAAACGTGGCGGAGCAGTCACCGTGGACACCGTCTTTGAACATCGATACGTCGATGTTGACGATGTCGCCGTCGACCAACGCACGATCGTCGGGGATGCCGTGGCAGATGACCTCGTTGACCGACGTGCAGACGGACTTCTGATAGCTGCCGTACCCAACACAGCTGGGATACCCTCCACGACGGATGTAGCCCTCGTGGGCGATGATGTCGAGCTCTTCCGTGGTGATACCCGGTTTGACGTACGAGCCAGTCTCAGCCAGGACTTCCGCGGTGAGCGCCGATGTGCGCCGCATGCGCTGGATGAGCTCTGGCGACTTGACGATGGGGTAGTTGGACTTCAGAGGCCGGCCGCGATTCGCAACATAGTCTGGTGCTGGAATGCTGGCGGGAACTGGGCGACGAGCGCTCACGGCTCCTGGATAGACGGTGCGTTCCCACGCTGTGGTGGACGGCATCTCTCTATGGCAACGCTTGAACTTCTTGCCAGACCCGCACCAACACGGATCGTTTGACTTCGGTGCACCCATGGTGTCTCCAGTGTACCGAGGGGGTCGCCGTTGTCGATCCTCTGCAGTAGGACCCGGCAACTCGTGCCGCCCGGGGTCGGCCTGGCCCCTAACCTTTGATTCATGTCTTCGCAGCAAGCCGACCCGACCGACGATCAGCCTGTGCATCGGTACAACGCGCAGCTTGCCGACCGCATCGAGAACGAATGGCAAGACCGGTGGGACGCCAACGGCACGTTTCACACGCCAAACCCAGTTGGCCCGCTGAGCGACGGTTTCGAGGCAGTGGCTGGGTCCAAAAAACTGTTCGTGATGGACATGTTTCCGTACCCGTCGGGGTCGGGCCTGCATGTGGGGCACCCGCTCGGCTACATCGCCACCGATGTGTTCGCCAGATACAAGCGGATGACGGGCTTCAACGTGCTCCACACCATGGGCTACGACGCATACGGGCTTCCGGCCGAGCAGCACGCTGTTGCTACCGGCCAGCATCCGCGCATCAATACCGAATCCAACATTGCCACTATGCGCCGTCAGCTCCGCCGGTTGGGTCTGGGCCACGACCCTCGCCGCAGCGTGAGCACCACAAACCGAGAGTTCTTGGAGTTCACGCAGCGGATCTTCCTGCGCATTTTCAACTCTTGGTACGACACGTCCGCTGTTAACCGGCTGGGCGGACCCGGTTGCGCCCGGCCGATCAGCGAGCTGATCGAACAGTACGAGAACGGCACACGTTCTGCTCCCGATGGCCGGGCATGGGCAGCCATGGGGGAGCAGGAACGGCGAGCGCTGATCGACGAGCAGCGGCTCGTCTATGTGGCTGACGTGCCAGTCAACTGGTGTCCGGGGCTTGGCACCATCGTGGCTAACGAAGAAGTCACCGCCGACGGCCGGTCTGATCGCGGCAACTTTCCCGTGTTCAAGCGCAACATGCGCCAATGGCTGATGCGCATCACCGCCTACGCCGATCGCCTCGTCGATGACTTGGATCTGGTGAATTGGCCCGAACCTGTGCGCCTCATGCAACGAAACTGGATCGGTCGGTCGGTCGGCGCACGAGTCCGTTTCTCGACCACCAGCGGCGACATCGAGGTATTCACCACGCGCCCAGACACGTTGTTCGGCGCAACCTTCATGGTGCTGTCGCCGGAGCATCCGATGGTCGATGCTCTCACCGACCCGTCGCAACGCGACGCTGTCGACAAGTACCGGCTCGAGGCAGCTTCGAAGACGGAGATCGACCGCCAGGACGAGGGCCGCGTCAAAACCGGCGTGGCGTTGGGTGCAACGGCGCAGAATCCCGTCAACGGCCAACACATCCCTGTGTGGATCGCCGACTATGTGCTGATGGGTTACGGGACGGGCGCCATCATGGCCGTGCCGTCAGGTGACCAACGTGACTTCGAGTTTGCTCGCCAGTTCAGTCTGCCGATCGTCGCCACCATTCAGCCACCACAGGCTTGGTTCGAGGGCAATCAAATCGTGCCGTCGCTCGACACATCCACATGGGCCCAGGCCTACACGGGCGACGGTCCGTTGGTGCAGAGTCGAAACGACTCGCTCGATCTGGATGGCCTCCACAAGGCCGAAGCGATCGCAGCAACCACAGCGTGGTTGCAAGAGCACGGACACGGTTCGGCCACGGTGCAGACCAAGTTGCGAGATTGGCTGTTCAGCCGCCAGCGGTATTGGGGTGAGCCGTTCCCTATCGTGTACGACCAGTTCGGCCCGGTTGGCTTGACCGAAGCGATGCTTCCGGTCGAACTGCCCGAAACCGACCAATTCGCCCCGCGCAGCTTCGACGCCAATGATTCGACAAGCGAGCCAGAGCGTCCGCTGGACCGTTTGTCGGAGTGGAAGCACACCACCATCGATCTCGGCGACGGCCAAGGGCCCCGAGAGGTTGTTCGTGAAACAAACGTCATGCCGCAATGGGCTGGTTCGTGTACTTACTATTTACGCTACATCGACCCGACCCACGTCGAGTCGCTGAGCGTCGAAGAGAACCAGCGCTACTGGATGGGCGAACAGGGCGTCGATTTGTATGTGGGTGGCGTCGAGCACGCTGTGCTGCACCTGCTGTATTCGCGCTTCTGGCACAAGGTGCTGTTCGACCTTGGGGATGTGCACACTCCCGAGCCGTTCGGTCGACTGTTCAACCAGGGCTACATCCAGGCTCCTGCGTTCACCGATCAGCGTGGCGTCTACGTCGAAGCTTCCGAAGTCACCGAACACGGTGGCCAGTTCCTCCACGACGGTCAGCCGGTGAAACGCGAGTTCGGCAAAATCGGCAAGAGCTTGAAGAACATGGTGTCGCCCGATGAGATGTATCAGGCGTACGGCGCAGACACGCTGCGGTTGTACGAGATGTCGATGGGCCCGCTTGAACAATCGAAGCCGTGGGACACGCGTGCTGTCAGCGGGTCGCTTCGGCTGTTGCAGCGCATCTGGCGGGTGGTGGTCGACGAGCTGAGCGGCGCCGTTCGTGTATCCGACTTCAAACCCACCATGGATGACCTTCGGGCCCTTCACGGTGCCATCGCCGGAGTTCGCGATTCCATGGACGCGCTCCGGCTCAACACTCCAATCGCGCGCATTACCGAGCTCACCAACCACATCACCAGCACCTACCCGTCTGGGGCGCCGCGAGCGTTGGCCGAGCCGTTGGTGTTGATGGTTGCGCCATTCGCTCCCCACCTTGCCGAAGAGCTGTGGATGCGGCTCGGTCACAAAGAATCGTTGGTGCGCGAACCATTCCCGACGTTCGATCCGGCCATGCTCATTGCCGATACGGTCGAGGTGCCGGTGCAGATAAACGGCAAGCTCAAGTCCGTTGTGTCGGTGCCCTCTGGTACCGCTGCGCCCGACCTTGAAGCGGCTGCGTTGGCCGACGAGAAAGTGGCAGCAGCGCTTCTCGGGCGTACCGTGAAGAAGGTCATTGTGGTGCCCGGCAAGATGGTCAACGTCGTTGTCGGCTGACCAGTTGCCGGGTCAGGCGGCGTGGAGCACCCAAGCTCGCGGCGTCGCGGGGCATGCGCTGCAAGCAATGCGCCCAGAAGTACGCTCGACTGCGTGCTGCGCAACAGAGTCCAAGTTCCGACGTCCCTCACTTTCCGCCGCGTGGCTGGCGCCTTGGCGCTCCTCGGAGCCACCTCGTTGTTCGCCGGGTGTGGGTCCGATCCAGCGACCGAATCGCTTGACGTCAATGCGTCCGGTGATTCGGCGCCCGCAGTGATCAATGCCGCCTTCGGGTCAGTGCCGTGCATAGCGAGCGACGGCTCGGCACCCCAACAGCGCACCTTCGAAGCGGCACCCCAGCAGTGCATCGATCCTGCGAAGTCATACGTTGCGACCATGAAAACTTCAGAGGGAACAATGGTGTTCGACCTCAACGACGAGGCGGCCCCGCTGACGGTGAACAGTTTCGTCAACCTGGCACGGGCCAAGTACTTCGACGGGATCTATTTCCATCGTGTCGTTCCGGAGTTTGTTCTTCAAGCTGGCGATCCGGGGGCAATATCGGAAGAGGGGATCGCCGGTGCCGGTGCGGGCGGCCCTGGGTACTCGTTCGACGACGAGCTACCGGCGCAAGGGGCTTACAAGATCGGCAGTTTGGCCATGGCAAACGCCGGGCCGAACACGAACGGGAGCCAGTTCTTCATCATCTCGGGTGCTAACGGCGCACAACTTCCTCCCAGCTACGCGTTGTTCGGGCAGATGACAGCCGACCCCGCCAACCTCACAACCATGAACGCCATTGCCGGTCTTGCGGTTTCTGACGGGCCTCCGTCGAAGCCTGTAGTCATTGAATCGGTGACCATCGAATCGAAGTAGGCCTGTCCTCCGTCGCAGCATGGCGGGCTCATATTCGGACTTTCAGCAGGAATCCGGTAACCAATGGACCAAGCGCCGGGTCACAGCCATATGGGTTTTGTGCAATTACTGCCGACGCAGAGCAATCTTGTCGATCGGATCCGTGAACGGGCTCGCGCTGATCGGGCAATCACGTTTGTCACGGCCCCCGGTGGGCCCCAGCGAGTCTCCTGGGCCGAAATCCACGAGGACGCCAAGGCGATGGCTGCCTCGTTCCAAGCCCGAGGCATCGGCCCGGGGCACCAGATTGCCGTCCTCGGACCGACGTCGCGGCCTCTCGTCACGGCGATCCAGGCCACGTGGTTGGCCGGCGCTGCCGTTGTGGTCTTGCCATTGCCCATGAGGTTGGGCAGCCTCGACCAGTTCGTCGAGGCAACGCGGCTTCGTATCAAGAACGCCCGCACGTCGCTGGTTGTGGTTGACCCGGACCTTGCTGCGTTCGTCGACACTCAGCCAGGCGATCCGTCCATGGTTTCGCTGGCCGACCTTGCACCCGGAAAGCCCTGGTATCCGGGCGCAGACGCGTGGCGACCACCGACAGTGCAACCGGAGTCGCTTGCAGTGTTGCAGTTCACCAGCGGGTCTACCGCCGATCCAAAAGGGGTGATGCTCCCGCACGGCACGCTGTGCAACAACCTCGATGCGATCGCAATTGGTGCCGGGATCGATACCGAAACCGAGGTCTGCGTGAGCTGGTTGCCGCTCTATCACGACATGGGTCTCATCGGACTGTTCACTGCTCCAATGACGCTCGGTCTCGAGCTTGTGTTGGCCGCCCCTCAAGATTTCGTTGCCGCCCCGGGCCGCTGGATGCAGTGGATGAGCGACTATCGCGGCACCGCTAGCGCCGCTCCCAATTTTGCGTACGCGCTGTCCGCCAGAGCACTAACTCGCATGGATGGGTTGGACCTGTCCGCGTGGAGAGTTGGCTTGAACGGGGCCGAGCCTGTGGACCCCGACACGGTCGAGGCTTTTGTGCGGGCCGCCACACCTCACGGTTTGAACCCTGGAGCCGTTTTCTGTGCGTTCGGCATGGCTGAAGCTTGTCTTGCGGTGGCATTCCCTCCGGTGGGGCGGGGCATGTTGACGGATTGTGTGGATCGCGATGTGCTCGAGACGAATCGATATGCAGCGGTAGTGGACGCCGACCATGTCAACGCTCGTCGGTTCGCCAAATTGGGAAAAGCAGTGGAGGGGCTCGAACTGCGAATTGTCGACCCGACCGACAGCCAATTGATGGGGGACCGCGAAGTTGGAGAGCTGCAGATTAGGGGCACATCGATTACCCCCGGATACTTCGAACGTCCAGACGCGACAGCCGACACATTCGACGACGACTGGCTGCGAACCGGCGACCTCGCCTACATGGTGGACGGGGAATTGGTCGTATGTGGACGTATCAAAGACATGATTATCGTCGGCGGAAGAAACGTGTTCCCTGAAGATGTCGAACGAGCCGTTGGCATCATTGGTTCGGTCAGAACCGGAAACGTGATCGCGTTCGGTATTGCTGAACACCGACGCTCGGGCCGCGAAGGGTTGGTGGTGGTCGCCGAAACCCGACCGGACGCACAGCTTGACGCGTTACGGTCCGAGGTGTCGCGAATCGTTCGAGATTCGATAGGTTTCGCCCCTGCCGAAGTTGTTCTGGTGCAGGCAGGCACGCTACCGAAAACGTCCAGTGGCAAATTGCAACGAAGCCTCTGCCGAGCGATGTTCGAAGCCGACGACCTTTTGCTCGCTGGAGTCTGAACGGACCGCCAAGGCGTTCATTCCCCCGTTCTCCAAGAAAGTGCGCCCGTGCCGGTAGCCTCTTCGCCAGGTTCCTATGTCCGTGCTCATTTGCCCTTCAATTCTTTCCGCTGACTTTGCATCGCTCGGATCCGAACTCGACCGCGTGGCGGCCGAACTGGACTGGGTTCATGTCGACGTGATGGACGGGCACTTTGTGCCCAACCTGACCATTGGGCCGCCGGTGGTGAAGTCGTTGCGTCGCTACACCGACGCAGTGTTGGACTGCCACCTGATGATCACCGACCCCGAGCAATACCTGCCAGCGTTCGCTGCGGCGGGCTCGACAAGCTGCTCCGTCCACGTGGAGTTGGGCCGCACTGAATCGCTGATCGCACAGATGCGTGACCTTGGGATCGGTGCCGGTATCGTCGCCAATCCAGACACGCCGTTCGAAGCGCTCGCTCCGTACCTTGGCCTTGTCGACATCGTTCTGATCATGTCGGTGTTTCCCGGCTTCGGCGGCCAGAAGTTCATACCAGAAGTGCTGCCGAAAATAAGCCAGGTCGCCAACGAACTACGCGCGCTTGGCTCCTCCGCTGTCGTACAGGTCGATGGCGGCATCGACACCACAACCGTTGGCATGTGCGCGGCCGCTGGTGCCACGGCGTTTGTCGCTGGCAACGCGATCTTTGCCCAGCCTGATCCGTTGGCAGCGGCAGCCGCGATTCGAAACTCTGCGATGCGGTCGCTGTTGATGGATTCCGAATGAATCAACCAGCCGATGACGAAACGCCTCCGGCCCCGCAGCGGGTAGGCCAGGCAAAGGTGATCACAGTGTCCGACGGTGTCTTTCACGGTGTGCGCGAGGACCGCAGCGGAGCAGCACTCGTCCGGGCACTGAGCACCGCCGGTTGGGACGTCACGGACCAACGGGTGGTAGCCGATGGCATCGAATCGGTTTCAGCCGTGCTGCTCGAATGCGCTGCCAGCTTTGCGGGCGTCATCGTGACTACGGGCGGAACCGGGTTCGGGCCCCGAGACCTCACTCCAGAAGGCACGCTCACCGTGCTTCACCGCAGCGCTCCTGGTCTTGCCGAGGCAATGCGACTGGTGAACGCTCCTCTTGGTCGCCTCAGTCGTGGCGTCGCTGGCACACGGGACTTGGCGCTGATCTTGAATACACCCGGATCACCAAAAGGATGCGTCGAGTGTCTTGGCGCTGTGATCGACGTGCTTCCGCACGCGTTGTCGCTGATGACCGGCGAGACCACTATTCATTAGCCAACTTCTCGCTCGCGAGTTGTCACAGGTACGCCGTCGTCATGTGCGGAGGGTCGCGAAGTCGGTTACCAGGTATCGATCATCGGACGTCGCTGCTCACCCCGGCGATACGTGGATGGCGGAGCACTGTCGAATGCTGCAGCAATCCAGCGGCGCGTGTCAGCCGGATCGATCACGTCGTCGATCTCGAACGCTGCGCTGGCGTTGATTGCTGAACCGTGCTCGTACATCTTGCCCACGAGCTCTTGGTAACGCGCTTCGCGGCGTTCGGGGTCGTCGATCGCTTCGAGTTCCTTGCGGTATCCGAGTTTCACTGCGCCCTCCAACCCCATTCCACCGAACTCGCCAGTAGGCCACGCAATGGTAAAGATCGGCGCCCGAAATCCACCGCCTGCCATCGCCATCGCACCGAGCCCGTACCCCTTGCGGAGAACCACCGTCACGGTCGGTACGGACAGCGATGCGCCGGTCACGAACAAGCGACCCGCGTGGCGCACCTGAGCCCTGGTCTCGACTTCAGGCCCAACCATGAACCCGGGCGTGTCGCAGAGGAACACCAGTGGAAGCCCGAACGCGTCGCAGAGTTGCATGAATCTGCTGGTTTTGTCGGCAGCGTCGGGGTCGAGCGCGCCGCCAAGGTGGTTGGGGTTGTTGGCCACCACACCGACCGGGCGACCATCGAGTCGGGCCAACGCAGTGACGACGCCGATCCCAAAGCGTCGCCGCAGTTCGAGCACGGAACTTGCGTCGAACAGCAGATCTATGGCTTTGCGAACTTCATACGCGCGCAGACGGTTCTCGGGAACTACATGGCGGAGGAGCCGCTGGTCAGGGACAATTACAGCGTCGCCACCTGTCCGGCCTTGGAAGTAGGACAGGTACTTCTTGGCCAGAGCGGTGGCGTGGGTTTCATCGTCGGCCTCGACATCGATCACCCCGTTGATGCACTGCACGTCGAACGGACCAACCTCGGTGGGCGCATGCGCACCGAGCCCGCCGCCTTCGATCATTGCGGGGCCACCCATCCCGATGTTTGAGTTCCGGGTTGCGATGACGACATCGCAGCACCCCAAGAGCGCGGCGTTACCTGCGAAGCAAAAACCCGACGTGACGCCGACCAGCGGCACGCTGCCGGACAACTCGGCAAAGAGGCGGAATGCTGGTCCGTCGAGCCCGGCAATGCCGATGCCGTCGGTGTCTCCGGGCCTGCCTCCTCCGCCCTCGGCGAACAGCACAACCGGCAATGCGAGATCTCCCGCAAGTGTGAACAGACGATCCTTCTTTCGGTGGTTCTGCAAACCCTGTGTGCCCGCCAACACGGTGTAGTCGTATGTCATCACTACGCAGCGCGAATCCTCTGGCCCGAAGTCGTCTGCGTTGACTGTGGCGATACCAGCCACCATTCCGTCGCCGGGCGTTCGCGCAATCAGGTCCGCAACGCTGCGCCGGGCGCGTTGGGCGGCAAACACCAGTGGCGCGTACTCAATCAGCGAGCCGGCATCGACCAAGTCTTCGATGTTTTCGCGAGCGGTGCGCTGGGAGGTGTCCCGGCGGCGTCTGACCATGTCGGGACGGACATCATCGGATCCGAACCTATGTCGATCGATCACCGCTTGAAGATCTGGGCGAATGTAGTCCGGGTCGATTCCGGCTAGTTCTCTTTCTGCGTCGTTCGTCTGGTGGAGGGTCGGGTCCATGGCAACGAGCACGGTGCCTTCGATCACTGTGTCGCCGACGGAAGCCAGTACTCGTGCAACTGTTCCTGCCGTGGGGCTGTGTACCTCGTGTTCCATCTTCATGCTCTCGATGACGGCGGCTACCCCGCCAGCACGGAGTTCAGCACCAGGACCGGCAATCCACACGACGGTGCCCATCAACGGGGCGCAAACTTCAACGGAACTCATCAGCCGACACTACGTCCAGACGCTCGACCGGCTCACACTCGGGAAACTCGGGCAATGGTTGCTGGCGTCTGGCGCGCCGCTAGTGTGACCCAACGATGTCTGCAGCCCACGAAGCACCGGAGCGACTTGTCTCGCACCTTTCAACCTGGCTCGGCTCGTGGCCACCACGGTCAGACGGTGTATCAGTAGTCGGGCACGCAGATCGGTTACTGCCTGGCTGGGACCACCAGGTGCATCGGTACATCGGCGTCTGTACGCCGACCGCGGCGATCCTGTCTGTTCCACCAGACCAGGCTCATGCCATCGGAGCGATTGCTCGTACCGGCTCGTTAGCCGGGGACCTGGCTGCCCTGAACGAGCGTTTGCCCAACCTCCTTGGGACTGCGGTGGCTGTAGTCCGCGGGCCGTTTCGGTGGTCCAGCGACCCGACAAACACTCCAGACGTCGGTGAATGGGTTCCGACCAAAGACCCACGAGTTCCCGAGTGGTTGCTTCCGTTCAACGGTGACGTGCTGATTGCGTGGGACGACGAAGGCCAGTACGGCGCAGGGGTCGGGCGGAAGCAACACGACCACGATGGCCACGAACTGTCCGTCGGAACCGAGAGCGCCCTACGAGGTCGGGGTATGGCACGGCTGCTCGTCGCCACTGCTGCACGGCGGGTGCTCGACGATGGGGCCATTGCCACCTATCTGCACGCACCCGACAATCACGCAAGCGCGAAAGTGGCAGAGGCCGCCGGTTTCCCCGACCGCGGGTGGACCTTCCTCGGAATTCACTTCGGCGAATCCTGAGCTGAGTCCAACAGCCTTCGGCTCTGCGCGGCTACCAGAGGAAAGCTGCATCCGCATCCACCAGCAGTGCTGGTCGGATCAGCCCTGTTGCAGCAGGACTCCGCGTGACACCAGTGCGTTGATTGCTGCGGCGTCGAGTGAGAGCCAGTCGCTGAGAACGTTCGCGTTGTGTTCGCCAAGGTGCGGGCTTCGTCCGCGCACGGTGGATTCTGCGTGTTCATAGCGATACGGCATCTGCACTACCTTGCGGCTGCTACCCGGAGCATCTTCAACCAACCCGATCGAACCTCGATGGACTGCGGTTGGTGACACCGCTGCTTCGCCCGGTTGCTTCAGTGCACCCCACGCGATGCGAACCTGGTCCAACACGGTGGTGAGCGCCGAACGATCGGGAAGCGTGCGCGCCCAGTCGCGAAGCGCGACTTTGCGGGAGTCGATCTTGGCCTGCACAGAGTCGTCTGCTCCGCTTGGATCGATGAGGCCAGTGTGAGCAGAAATGGTGCGAAACACGTGGTTCACGGGACCAGATACCACCGTCCAGCCACCGTCAGCAGTTTGGTAGTACTCCCCTCCAAGCTTCGGTGGCACGACGGCATCGAGCGCGAAGTTGAAGAAGTCATCGGTTGCGATCATCGAGTCGATCATCGCAATGTCGACGTGGTCGCCTTCGCCCGTGGCGCGTGCATGCATGAGTGCGGCGAGCGCCCCGATGCAGCCATGTAGCCCGGCGTTGTAGTCGGCGACGGACGTGATGAGATCGGTTGGCGCTCTGCCGTCTTCTTCAGCCAAGCGGCGAATGAGGCCGGCTTCGGCCTGGATGACTGAAGCGTAAGCCGGACGGTGCGACTCTGGCCCGGACTGGCCGAATCCGGTGATGGAGAGCATGACGAGACGCGGGTTGAGCTGGTGCAACACGGACCAGCCAATGCCGAGGCGGTCCATCACCCCGCCCCGGAAATTCTCAATGAGCACATCGGCTTGGCAGGCCAATTGCCTGACGAGGTCGACCGAGCCGTCGGCTCCGAGGTTCACGCAGATACCTCGCTTGCCTGCGTTCTGCTGCAAGAAAAAGCCGGGTACGCCATGTGGCCGCGCACCCCAAACGCGAGTGATGTCGCCTTCGGGGGGTTCGAGCTTCACCACGTCGGCACCGAGGTCGGACATGATGCGTCCGACAACAGGACCGGACACCACCCTTGCCATGTCGAGTACCCGAACGCCGGTCAACGGCCCGGTTCGGGTTCCGGTTCGGGTTCCGGTTTGCGCCATGAGATTCGGTTTACCACGCGTGCCACTTCACAAAAAGGTGGGTCGGCAAGACTGGGGCGATGTGGCTGCCGTGGAAGTGGGGGGTTGTCGTGGCGGTCGGCATGTGGCTGGGCGGCCTCGTGGTGGCCCGATTCCTCCGGCGAGACGCGTTTGCTGCGCACCAACGTGTGCAGATGGTGGTGGTCCGTTCGCTCCTCGGCGAGACAGCGGTGATCATGGCGTTGTACAGCCTTTGGCAGGTTGCCGGGTCATGGTCGGTCATGGGGGTCAACGACGCCGTCGACCGGGCAAGGTGGGTGATGCAGGCACAGCGCTATCTGCCATTGCCCTCCGAACTCGAGGTACAGCGGCTCATCCTTCCGTATCCGCTGTTGGTCAAGGCCGCCAACGACTACTACGCGATTGCGCATGTCCCAGCGTTGGTGGCCACGCTGATCTGGGGATTCTTGTCTCACCGAATCCACTACGGCAGGCTGCGCAACGCAGTCGCGCTCACAACGCTCGGGTGCCTGCTTGTGCAGCTCGTTCCACTGGCGCCGCCCCGAATGCTCGATGACTTGGGCTTCATCGACACTGCGGTGTTGTACGACCAATCGGTGTACTCGGCCCTCGGAAGAGGAATGGCCGGGCAATTGGCGGCGATGCCGTCCGTCCACGTGGCTTGGGCCCTGATCGTGCCGTGGTTCGCGATTGCGGTTGCAGCCAACCGATTCATCAAGTTGCTCTGTGTGATGCACTGCGCGTTGACCTGGTTCGTGGTGGTTGCCACCGCCAACCACTTCTGGCTGGACGGAATAGCTGCAGCCTGCCTGTTCGGCTTGGCACTGGCGCTGCTCGCGCTGCCCGGAAAATTCGGGGCGAATACCTCAAGGTTGGCGGCGAAGAACTCACGGTTGACATCGACGCGTTCGCCGACGGCTACCAGAGCGCCGGAACCGGGAAATCGTCTGGATGGCGCCACAACGTGGCAAGCATCATCGGACCGCTCGCCCACAGAAAGCTGATGGCCCACAGCACGAGTCGAAACCACGCGACCGGCCGATACCATCGGCCGTCCTGAACGAACACCAGCGATGCCCCGACAACTGCGCCGAGCCCCAGCACGAGGCAAGCGATGAACAGCCCCAAAGCCTGTGTGGCGGATCCGCCGCCAGCGGCGCGATGCACGTCGTGGGCAATGCTGCGATGGCCGACCTCCTCACCTAGGTGCCAGACGAAGAGACGCTGTGCCTCGGGGTGAGCGTCGCCGAGCAAGAGTTCGTGCCTCGGAGCGAGCCACATGGCTACGCTGATGCCGAGCAATTCGAACCCTGCGGCGAACCCGGTACCGACTCGGGCGGGGCAGCGGTCCAGGACGGCGATCATCATCCGGTTGAGCCAGTCGACTGCGGATAACGCCCTGTAGCGCCTGGTCACGAGAGCGTTGAACCGTCGGTGTTCAACGTGGTGCGCGGCTTCCTCGGACGCGAAGCGTCGCATCTCAGCTAGCAGCTGTGTGTCGTGGACCGCATTCGTGGACCTACGGACAGCGCGGATGACAAATGGCTCGACGTGTGGCATGGCGATCGACACGGAGTTCGCGACAGCCGCAAGTTCGGGAAATCGCGGAGTCCACCTGGGGTCGAAGTCTGGGTCGAACGTGAAACGCTCGGTCATCGTTCCCTCGTTACGTTTGGTCGCGGTGTGGGTGGGATGACTGCCGCACGGTGCAACACCTGAAGCCGGAGCGCTGCTGACCCGACCATTGGGACCAATTGTCACACAGCAAGGCCGGAGCAGATGTGAATGTCACAACCAAGCCCATGACATCGTTGAACGCCACTCACGTACAACGTCACCTTCCCGAACCGGGTCGCCGCCGCCATGATGGACGGGCAGCAACCCTCAGCGCAGACCTCGGCACGACACTCGGAGTCATCTCGTTCTCACCTGTATTCACACTGCCCGTTCTCGACTCCGTTCGAAACCGGACAATGGATGACCGGTTACCTCCGCAAGCATGACCGGTAAGACCCGTTTGTCACTTGTCGTCGATTCCCGAAAGGAAACCCATGAACCTGAATAGCAAACCAACACTGCACGTACCGAAGGTCGGTGTCCGGTGAGTGCGATCGTCGCAGACAGCATCCAAAAAACCTACGGCAACGGCGACGGCGCGATTGCTGCGGTACGTGGCGTCGATCTCCATGTCGCGGAAGGTGAAGTCTTCGGATTTCTTGGCCCTAACGGTGCGGGCAAGTCTACGACGGTGCGGATGCTCACCACCTTGATGACGCTCACGGCCGGATCGGCCAAGGTTGCTGGCGTTGACGTCGCCACCGATCCACACGGTGCGCGCCGCAAGATCGGCGTTGCGCTCCAAGAAGCGGGGCTCGATTCGCGCCAGACCGGCCGCGAACTCCTCACCCTGCAATCTCGGCTGTTCGGCATGACCAAGCCAACTGCTGCCGCACGGGCCGACGAACTACTCACCCTCGTCGAGCTCGACGACGCCGCCGACCGCCGCGTCAAGGGCTATTCGGGTGGCATGAAACGACGTCTCGACCTCGCATCGGCGCTCGTTCACCGACCCGAGGTTCTGTTCCTCGACGAACCAACAACAGGCCTCGACCCCGCCAGCCGCCTCACCGTCTGGGAAGAAGTTCGACGCATCAACCGCCTCGGTACCACCGTGTTTCTCACCACCCAATACCTCGAAGAAGCCGATCAGCTGTGCGACCGACTGGCAATCATCGACCAGGGTCGCGTCGTGCTCGAAGGAACACCGACATCGTTGAAACACGACCTGCGCGACCGCAAACGCCTCGACGTCGAGCCAACCTTAGACGACGTCTTCCTCGAAGCAACCGGCCGCACACACGAGCGTTCCGCCGGCGAAGTGAAAGCGATCCGATCATGACAACAACCACGCCAACAACCACTACAACAACGAACGCAACATCGGCGGCGGCTCTCACGAGTAGCACCGACACCCCAGCCCCGGCTTCTTCCAACATGATCCGGGACTCGTTCCTCCTCGGGGGTCGAGCGGTCCGAGAAGCGCTTCGAACTCCCGACTCGCTGCTACCGACCATGTTCATCCCGCTGTTCTTCCTCGTCGTAAACGTCGGCCAGGCCTCACGAATTTTTCCGTCGGGCAGCACACCGTTCCTGCGCGGTCAAAACTACGGTGCGTTCCAACTACCCGCATCGCTGCTGCTATCTGCCTCATTCGGTGCCGCCGCTCTATACCTGGTCGAGGAGATCGAGGGCGGTTACTTCGACAAGCTCCGTGCCACGCCGATCGCGCGCATGTCTCTCATTCTCGGCCGCCTCTACGCTGAATTCCTCAAGACCTTGGCTGTCTGCGCCGCGATGGTCGGCATCGCTTACCTGTTCGGAATCCGGATCAAATCCGGTGTCGCCGGGTTCGTCGTCCTCCTGCTCCTTGTCGCGTTGTGGGCAATGGTGTTCAGCGGGTTCATGCAACTCATCGCGCTTCGTAGCCGCAGCGCAGCAGCAACACAGGGAGCGAGCATGGTCTTCTTTCCGCTCCTGTTCCTCACCCCGAACTTCGTTCCACGCGAACAACTCAGCCGGCCCATGGAGATTGCGGCGACGGCTAACCCTGTCACCTACATCATGGAAGCCGCCCGGTCGCTCATCCTCGAAGGATTCAACACCACGGCACTCCTACGCGGATTCGCCGTCGTCGCCGTCACAATGGCACTCATGCTCGCCCTCAGCGTTCGCATGGTCAACCACTACGACTGATACCCAAACGGGTCGTCACCAACGGCCCTCGAAATCAACTGCTCGAAGGGAACAACATGGCCGCTACCTACATCTGGGACATCTTCTCGACGCTCGACGGCTACGGCTCTTTTGGCCCTGGCGGCGACTGGGGCGGCTACTGGGCAAGCAAGGCCCAGAGCTGCTCGACCGCCGTCTTTCCCTGTACGACCACAACCAGCGGATGGTCTTCGGGGCCAACACATTCCGACAGTTTGTGGAAATGCTGGGCTCGAACGCCGAAGAGTCCGGCGTGGATGACCGCTGGGTCACCCAGATGAGGAGCCTGCCGACAACCGTCGTGTCCACGACCTTGGCAGAACCCCTCGACTGGCCAAACGCGACCATCGTGAGCGGTGACGCCCTTGACGTCGTCGCCACCCTCAAGAAGGAGTCCGACGTGCCGTTGCGCTCGCACGGCAGCATCTCGATGAACCTGGCACTGATGGCCGCCGGCCAAGTCGACCTGTTACATGTGACCGTCTTCCCGGTCATTTCCGGCCAAACCGGGACCAGCCCGATCTTCGGCGGCGCGGCCGACTTCGACCTCCAGATGGTCGAGTGCCGCACCCTCGACGACCACATCCAAGAACTCATCTATCGACCCACCCTTCATTGACCCAGCACCCATCACCCATCGATGCCTCTGGCACCAGGTCAACTTGAGCGGTCGTGTCCGCCGATCAAGAGGTGGACGATGTCGTCCTCGATGCGGTCGATTTCGTCGGCGGCGACCAACAAGCTCCCGTGATGCAGGATCCCCCCGCGGCGCACTTCAACGAAGCCCACCCGCATGAGCCGTTCGCGTTCTTCGGCCGGCACGTTCTGCAGGGCGCCTTGATGTGAAAGTGCGCCACAACTTTGTGTGCGACAGGTCCTGTTAGCTACCCGCTTTGGAATGAACTCAAACTTTTGGCCCGATCGCAGTGCGAAACCGGACACTGCAGAGCGCAGAATGCAAGCATGTTTGTCTCCTTCGTCCTGCTGTGAACAACAGTCTGGTCTTCAGCAACGCCCGAAGCGTGTGGTTCATGCCAGGCTGAAGCGGTGATCATGCCCCCAACCGAGGAATTCACAGTGACCAAACGACCACCGGTCTGGACGGTGATCGGCCTGGCATCGTGGCCGGTGCTGCTCGTCTTGCTGTTCTTCACCGGGAACGAGCCCCGTAACGGACAGCGATGGGCCGATGCCAATTCGGGTCGAGGTTCACTCCTCGCGGTGACCGGCATGGTCTGGATGACGGCGGTGCTCTTGCTAGGCATCTGGAAACTTGTCTTTTCGGTCATTCTGCCCGCGATGGAACGCGTCCGGAGCGGTCGCGACTAAATGGAACGCCAATCGGTGCTGAGCTCTGGAACCACAGGAGCTGTGCGAGGCCTTGCTACTCATGCCATCGGGGCTGGGAGCGACGTACGCAGTTGTGGTCGAGGTCGGCGGGAGGGTTCAGTACGAGGGCTACAACGGTTCGCTGCCGATTGAGCGGCGCTCGGATTAGGCCTCGTCGCTCGGTATTTCGTTTGATGCTCCGCTCGCTTTGGTGGCGGGGGACTTTGGTGGCTTTCCAGCCTTATCGGGCTTGTCTCGCTTCTCGGGTTTGGCTACGCCGTTGCTGTTGATCGTGACGCGGTAGCGCGGCCCGGGAACAACGACACCATCAAGATCTGGTTGTACCGGAACCTTTGGGTTCATCTCTCGCATGACGCTGGTGAGAATGCTGAGCACCGCGAAGTTGCGATACCACTTACGATCCGCTGGGACAACGAACCATGGAGCGGTTTCGGTGCTGGTCTCCGCTATAGCGTCTTGGTAGGCGCGCTGGTATGGGGTCCACAACTTGCGATCATCTAGATCACCAAGGCGGAACTTCCAACGCTTCGACGGTTCATCGATCCGTTCCTGAAGGCGAGCGCCTTGCTCCTCAGCGGAAATGTGCAGCATGACCTTGATGATGGCTGTGCCGCCCGCAGCCAGGTTTTGCTCGAAGTCGCGGATCAGGCCGAACCGGGGGCGCCACACGGCCTCGGGTGCAATTTTGCGCACCCGTACCGCCAGGACGTCCTCGTAGTGCGAGCGGTTGAAGATTCCAATGTGGCCGCGCGGCGGTGTCTCCTTGTGGATGCGCCACAGGAAATCGTGTGCAAGTTCGTCTTCAGTCGGCACGTTGAACGAAGCGACCCGCACACCCATTGGGTTCACAGCGCTGAAGACGGCTTTTGCGGAGCCGTCCTTCCCGCTCGCGTCCATCCCCTGGAGCAACAGCAGGACTGACCGTGTCTCTTCTGCTCGAAGGCGGTTCTGGAGCTCGGCGAGTTCGAGCTTCAGTTCGGCCGTTGCCGCTTCGGTCTGTGCTCTGCCGCCCGGCGAATTTGGTGTCGAGGCGGCAAGGATCTGTTTCAGGTCCGGCGTAGAGCCTGGTGTCACGACCCACGGCGAATCCAGAAGTGTTGCCTTCGGGACTGCTGGGCTGGCAGTTCGACGGTTGTCTTGGGCAGAACTACGGGTGACAGTTTGGGGGGTCGGCACAACCGATCACGCTAGTGCGTGAGCGCTCAACCGGTTCAGGCGGTCTGTCGCCGCTTCGCACGCTGGGTGGCGGGACCGCCATGGGAATGGTGAATTGCCTTCCGGGTCACGTTCACGACCTTCAGTCCGATGCCCGAGGCATCCGAAGACCAGAGTGCCTCACAAATCCGCCGTCCAGCTGCTTGTCGTTTCACCCTCCATCTTTACCGTCATATCTCAGCCAACTGACGCTCGAACGCTCTCGGAAAGTTTACGAAAACGTGCCTCAACCCCTTCAACGCCTTGCATCAGCAGTCGGCGATCTCTCTGGTGCGACGCATCGATACCCTGTCGATCGTGGAAGCTCAGAGCATCCTTCGTCTGCACTGCAAGCTCTCACCGCAAGTACAGTCGGGTTGGCCTTGCAGGCACTCTGGGACGGTGGAGTCCTTGTGCCTGTGGTTGCCTGGAACGGACCGGACGCCGATGGAAAGCACACCGACCAGCACCGCCTCTTTGGGGATCCGGGTCGAATCGACACAGATCTCGACCACGGCCTACAGCTGTCGCGGGCCTGTGTGGATGCCTTCAACAATGAACACGTGCAGCGGTATGTGTGGCTGTACGACGGTTACACCGGCCAAAGTCATCATGAGTCCGTCGTCGTCGAAGCCGCTGAGCGAGGACAGTCCCACGGCTGGCTGCTTGCGGCTAGATACCGCTTTTCGAAGAGCGGGATCAGCCTGCTGGACCGCGACATGATCGAACTGGCGACGATTCAAACACCGTTCACTGCCTGATCGGCGCTTCCTGGGCGGTTGGTCTCAGCCGCCGTAGTAGCGAAACACCAACTCCGCAACGCAAGAAGGTTTGGTTGCGCCCTCCACCTCGAACACGGACTCGACGGTGACCTGAATACCACCTGCGACGTCTTCGACGTTCTTGATGGTGGCACCGAGACGGAGGTTGCTTCCGACAGGAACCGGCGACGGAAAGCGCACCTTGTTGGCACCGTAATTAACACCCATTGCGACGCCTTCGACCTGCAGCACCTCGGCCAGAAGGGTAGGCGCCAGGCTGAGAGTGAGATACCCGTGCGCGATTGGTCCACCGAACGGACCGGTCTTCGCTCGTTCCACGTCGATATGGATCCATTGGTGATCTCCGGTGGCGTCGGCGAAACGATTCACCTGGTCCTGAGAAACGTTGTGCCAGGACGAGTACCCGAGGTGCTGGTCGATGTGGTCCCGGATCGAAGCGAACTGGATTCGTGTCATAGGTCAACCCTACGAGCGATTTCTGCCGCAACAAAATGTGGCCAGGTAGGTGACCGGAAGAGGGTTAGTTACTTCCCCCGGAAATAGTGGTTGAGCTGGGGTTTGGTTCTCGCGTTTTGGGTGGGGGTGTGTGACGATGGCCTCTGGGATCCCTTCTGGTAC
>JAYSSK010000135.1:0-1677 GCA_043720595.1 Acidimicrobiia bacterium | reverse complement strand
GCCGGCTCTCCAACCGAACCCGGTGGCGTTGCTGCACCTGCAGTTCGACGGCGTCTTCGATGGTCACGATGCGCTCATGGTCACCGATGTGACCGCTCAGAGCATTCAACAATGTTGTCTTGCCGGAGCCGGTGCCACCGCTCACGAGAATCGAAACTCGGGCTTCGACACAAGCCGCGAGGAACGTGCTGCACGCTGCCGACATCGACCCAAGATCGACTAAGTCAGACCCGGACAACGACCTCCGAGAGAACTTACGGACGGTCAACATCGGGCCGTCGACAGACAGCGGCGGAATGATTGCGTTGATGCGTGAACCGTCGGGAAGCCGAGCGTCGACCATTGGCGACGACTCGTCGATTCGACGCCCCACCTGGCTGGCCATCCGCTCGATGAGCCGCCTCAGGTGTTCAGCGGAGTAGAAGCGCTTCGGCGTTTCGATGAGCTTCCCGGCACGCTCGATGTAGATCGTCTCGGTGGTGTTGACCATGATCTCGCTGACTGTCGGGTCGTCCAAGTACTCCTGAATAGGCCCGTACCCGAGAACATCTTCGGCGACCGCAGCAACAAGTACTTTGCGTTCGTCTTCGGAAAGTCCAACCTCGTTCGAGGCGATGATTTCCGTAAGTTCTTCCACAACCAACGTACGCAGTTGATCCAGCGTGACCGACGGGTCGTACAGACGATTCCCGATGCGGCCGAACAAGGCATCGTGTGCCTTGCGGCGCAGTTCGGCTACCGCGTCGGGCAACGCTGCAGCATCTCGCTGCCCGCCCCCACCAACCCCGATGACGTCCATCGTGCCGAAGTCGGCGGGCCGACCCGATTCGATGGGTTGACCCAAACGTTCCCTGAGACTCATGGCCGTCCCTTCCCAACTTTCCACGTGCGCGTACGATCTTTGGCTGCCTCTGCCGGCGAGGACGCCGACGGTTCTGTTGCCAAGCCGCTACGAGCCATCAAAGTGCGGCTGAGCGTGTTGAGCTCTTTCGTTACGTTGCTACGCGGCCGCAGCAGCGCGACTGGCGTACCTGCATTGATGGACTCGGGGATCTCGATGGTGCTGGGGATCCTGGCCGAGAACTTCATCTCCAGCGCCCGTTCGATGTCGTCCAGCGTGAGGCCGACCTTTGCATCGGACCGGTTCAGCACGAGGTAACGCTGTGCAGTTGTTCCCATCCGGTCGAGCAAGGCCAGTTCGGTGCGGATCGCCCGCACGGCCGGGACCTCTGTTGAGGACACCAGCACAAGATGGTCAGCCAGATCAATAGCGGCCAAAGTGAGATCGTCGAGCCCGGCGCCAGTATCGACGATCACTATTTTGAACGCTTCGCTCGCAACACGTAGCAACACCCCGACCGAGTCCGGAGTGACGTCCTCTGCCGCTGCCGGGTCAATCGGTGCGCACAACGTCATGAGTGTGCCCTCATATGGCGTGAGGAAGGCCTTCAATTCACCGCCTGCACCAAGGCCGACGCCTCGCCGCGGATCGCTGCCGACCTGCGCGACCGCAGCAGAATGAATGCCGTAGGTGGGGTTCAGCCGCAGGTGCGACGACACGTCTCCGAACTGCGCATCGAGGTCGACAAGCAACACTTCATTTGGCAGGGCCGCTGCCATGGTGACGGCCAGGTTGGTCGACACCATCGTCTTTCCGCACCCTCCCTTTGGCGAAGC
>JAYSSK010000134.1:0-4033 GCA_043720595.1 Acidimicrobiia bacterium | reverse complement strand
ACGACTACGAGTTGAACCAGGTGTTCTTCGACGAGCTTGGGTTACGGCCCCCGGCGCGGGTGATGCCGTGCGATACGTCGTCGGTCGGCCGGTTCATGGGTGACGTGTTGGCGCACACCGAGACGGCTATCAACGAGATTCAGCCCGATGCAATGTTGGTGCTGGGCGATACCAACAGTTGTATTGCTGCGGTCATCGGCCGGCGTATGGGTGTGCCGGTGTTTCATATGGAGGCAGGCAACCGCTGCTGGGATCTGAATGTGCCAGAGGAGACCAACCGGCGGCTGGTTGACCATGTGAGCGACATCAACCTCGCTTACACCGAGCATGCCCGGCGCAACCTGCTGGCCGAGGGCCGCCATCCGCGCACCGTGTACGTCACGGGGTCGCCGATGCACGAGGTGCTGCTGCACTACCGGGCGGGTATCGATGCGTCGGGTGTGCTGGCTGCCGAGGGGCTGGCTGCCGGTGGGTATTTCTTGGTGAGTGTGCACCGACAGGAGAACGTCGACGACCCGGCGCATCTGGACCGGTTCGTGCAGATGCTGCGCGGTCTGGTGGCGGCCTATGGAATGCCGGTGCTGGTGTCCACGCACCCACGCACACGGAAGCGATTGGACGCGCTGCGAACTGACACCGGGTCTGAGTTGCCTGCTGGTGTGGCGTTCTCGAAGCCGTTTGGGTTCTTCGACTACAACGCGTTGCAGTTGCATGCCCGATGTGTGATCTCGGACTCTGGCACCATCAGCGAAGAGTCATCCATGCTCGGGTTCCCTGCTGTCACGCCACGTGAGGCCATCGAGCGGCCCGAGGCTTTGGATTCCGGTGCCACGGTGTTGGCCGGGTCTGATCCGGCTTCGGTCCTTGCCGCGGTTGCGTTGGTGGTGTCGCAATGGGAGGCGGGCTGGCGGCCCAACATGGCCGAGGACTACCGCATCACCGACACGTCGCAGCGGGTGTTGCGACTCATCACTGGGCTGGCGCCCTTGCATCGCACATGGAACAACCTGCGTTGACCCGCCTGCTGTTCCTCAACCAGTGGTTCGACCCCGAGCCGTGCATGAAGGGCCTGCCGTTCACCGAGGCGCTGGTGGACCGCGGGGTAGACGTCACGGTGGTTACCGGCACGCCCAACTACCCGGCCGGGGTTGTGTACCCAGGGCACCGCAACCGGTGGCACACGGTGGGCAAGCAGGGGCGGACCACCGTTCACCAGGTTGCGTTGTATCCAAGCCACGACGGCAACGCCGTGAAGCGCATGCTGAACTACTCATCGTTCTTCCTCAGCGGACTGTGGCGGATGCTGCGCCTGGCCCGTAGCGCCGATGTTCTGTATGCATATCATCCACCGTTGACGGTTCCGTTTGCCACCGTGTTGGTGGGCAAGGTGATGCGCAGGCCGGTGGTGGTCGAGATCCAAGACCTGTGGCCAGAGTCGTTGGCTGCAACGGGCATGGCAAACTATCGTGTGATCCTGCGGGTGGTGGGTGCCATGGCCCGCTTTGTGTATCGGCACAGCGATGTGGTGATTGCGCAGTCCGAGGGGTTCCGCACGGCGATCATCGAGCGGGGCGCAGACCCTGGCTGCGTCGTGGTGATCTACAACTGGGCGCACGAGAGTGTGCTGGCAGACTCCGACGAGCTGCCAGTGTTGCAGTTGGCTGCTTCGGGTGCCCCCGACGAGGTTCACGTGTTGTACGCAGGCAACCTGGGGCCGGCACAAGATCTTGATCTGTTGTTGGATGCGGCCGCGACGCTGCAGACGGCGGGCGACAGAATCCGGATTCATCTCATGGGGACAGGGCAGAGCGAGCAGCAGTTGCGCGGCCGGGTGGCAGCCGAGGGGTTGGCCAACGTGACGTTTCACCCGCAGCAGAAGCGTGATGTGGTTGCCCCCGTTCTTGCACAGGCCGATGCGTTGTTGGTGATCTTGAAAGACGACCCACTGTTTCGCATCACCGTGCCATCGAAGACACAAAGCTCGCTAGCTGCAGGTCGGCCGATTCTCATGGCCGTTGCGGGTGAAGCTGCGGCGCTGGTTGAAGAATCCGGCGGGGGAGTAGTGGTGCCACCCGGTGACGTAGCGGCACTGGTTTCCGGCATTCGCCAGATTGCGGCGATGCCTCATACGAAACGTGACGCCATGGGCGCAGCTGGCCGTGCGTATTACCTGAGCCGCTTGTCACTCGCCGCCGGTGCCGACGCCACTGTGCACGCAGTCGGGCAAGCGATTCGTGACCCGAAACGGCGTTCCGGGTGATTGCGCTCAAGCCCATCTCCACACGCTGCACAACTGTTCATCACCTCCGTACCGCACGCGGCGATCACGAGATCGACGTCATTGTTGAGGGCCGGGACCGGCGGGTAGTGGCAATCGAAACCAAACTCAGCCCCTCCGTGGACGACGCCGACGTTATCCACCTTCACTGGCTTCGAAAGACTGGGGTGACCTCATCGCTGACGCAATAGTTGTCAATACAGGTAAGTACGCGTACCGTCGTGCTGACGGCATTGGTGTGGTCCCAGCAGCACTTCTTGGTCCCTAGATCGAACCCCAGAACACCCACGGCGGTTACTGATGGGTGGTCGGCCCCACGTGCGCGCAGCTGGCAGCCAAGTCGGTTGAGACTTCGCTAGCCCGGTTGCTCGCTTGGTCTGGCTAGGGCGAGCCAAAACATTTCTACATGATCGTGCAGAAATGGTGGTGGCCACTTCGATTCGCCGGCCGTTGACGCGGCGAGGAAACCATACTGCCATATCGGCTGGTATGTTTAGCTGTATGAAGACGACGGTGAATCTTCCCGATGCCCTGGCTGAAGAGGCAAAACGCCATGCCCGCATGCATCGGCGCACCTTCACAAGTCTCATCGAAGAGGGGCTCCGTCACGTGTTGACGCAAGGCGATGGCCGGGTTGTTGCTCCGGAGCCACTTCCCACGTTCGGCGTGCAGGGCGGTCGAATGCTGATCGACCTGGATGACCGACAGGCACTGTGGGACGCGCTCGATGCTGACGGCGTCAGATGATCCTTCCCGACGTGAACGTGCTTGTGTACGCGTTCAGGGAAGAGGCGGTGAACCACGACAGGTACAAACGATGGCTCGAGGGGGTGCTTGTAGCTGAGGAAGTAGCTGTGGTCGACCATTGTCTCGTCGGGTTCGTCCGCGTGGTCACCAACTCACGGATCTTTTCGGAACCAGCTCCTACCGCTCTTGCAATGGAGTTCGTCGAGCGCGTTCGCGGGAGCGCCCGTGCACGGGGCACCTCTGCGACGTCAGCGACATGGACCATCATGACCGACTGGGCTCGGCTGGACTCGGGCGTCCGCGGGAACCTTGTGCCAGACAGTTACCTCGCAGCTTTGGCCGTGACACACGGAGCATCAATAGCGACGAACGACCGCGGGTTCGCCCGCTTTCCGGGAGTCGATCTGATCGATCCGCTGCGGTCGGACCCGTAGTCAACTCGACGGGTCCTGGCAATGTTGCAGTGACAGCACGCCGAAGTTGTGCACGAATCGCTCGAAGGCAATTGGCGTTGCTGACGTACGGTGAAGACTTTGCAGTCACCGCCTTCAGGCCTAGTCAGAAATCCCCAGTGGGCGTACGTTGACAGTCTGCGCTTCCGCTCAGATCGGGCGGCGCCTGGAATGAGGCCACGATGGGAATTGAGCAGAACTTGGAGACGGTCCGAAAGGGGTACGCCGCGTTCGTCAGCGGCGACATGGACACCCTGATGGCCCTGTACAGCGACGATGCGGTCCATATCGTGCCCGGCGACTCGTTGATTTCCGGTGCACACAAAGGCAAGGAGAACATCCTTGGCCTCTACGGCAAACTGTTCGAGTTGAGCGATGGGACGATTCAGATCAGGTTGGATCACGTCTTGTCCGACGGAGGTGACCAGGTGGTTGCCATCCACACCTCAAGCATGGAGAAGAACGGCGAGACGGTGACCCAAACGGAAGCACTGCTGTTCACCCTCACCGATGGCAAGGTCGCCGAGATCCAGGACTTCTTCGCCGACATTGCACT
>JAYSSK010000133.1:0-1683 GCA_043720595.1 Acidimicrobiia bacterium | reverse complement strand
TTCATACGTGGCCATACGATTCGAGCGTGCAAGTTGGAGCTGGGCCGGACATCGACGATGTTGCGCCATCGCTTGCAAAAAAGGCGCCTTCCCGATGAACCGCCCGCCCATCAGCTCAGCTCGTGATCTGGTCCGCGCCATCAGCCGTCGCCGGTCCGGCGACTATGACGTCGACCCATGGGGTGCAGACCCGGACTGGCTGGATATCTTCTCGACGGTTTCGCCGCTTCTCCGTGTTCGGATCGAAGGGGCGGCTCAACTTCCGACGCGTGGCGGCGCTGTACTCGTGACGAATCGTCGAATCGGCATCGGCGAACCCATCGCGCTCGCAGTCGGCATCCGTCGTGAGACTGGCAGGCTCGCGCGCCCCGTCGGCGTTCCCGACGGCAAGACGCTGTCGCCGCTTGTTCGTCGTTTCGGGATGATCCGCTCCTCGGCGAGCGAGATCCGAAGCGTGTTGGCGGCGGGAAACCTGGTCGTGGTGGGATTGACGGCATCGCTGCGCCGCGAGGCGGGCACCGTTGCATCGGATCTGCTCGCCCCGGCGCTGGACCTCGCACTTCCGGTGTTTCCGGTTGCCACCGTGGGTGGTGAACTCACTGGTTCTTGGCGTGTGCATATTGGCACGCCCATTGCTGCGCCGTCGTCGGTGCGTCGCACACCTTTGGCCGCTGCAGAGCTGGCAGACAGGGCACGGGCAGGCGTCCAGATGTTGCTGGAAGACGAGTTTCCGAGCCGCCTGACCGGGGCTTGACCCTTTTGGGGTTGACCACTCAGCGTGGACTGAACACCGTCAGGGTTCTCAACTGCCGGGGGTCCCGGTAGCCTGATGCGGACATGCGTCGGCTGTACTTCCCCAGGTACGTTTTCTCAGCGTTCGCGTTGGTTGTGGCCTCTGCGGCCGCATCTGGCGCGTCCACTCTCATTCCGGTTGCCGCCGGAAACGTAAGAGTCGCGCCGCCAGTCCCGGTCGGTGGCACCCCGGAACCAACCTCAGCATCGGCTCAACCGTCAACTCCTGCCGCGCCGACGTCGGTGGACCCCGCTCAGGCGGTTCCGCCGCCTTCAGAGGCAACCACGACGAAGCCACCCATCCGAAACCTCGTGATCACCGGGCACGGTTACGGCCACGGACGTGGGCTCGGACAATGGGGCGCATACGGGTACGCGGTCGAAAAGGGATGGGACTACCGGCGTATCCTCGACCACTACTACGGCAACACCACGGTTGGGAAGCTCAGTCCCACGTCGGCCATCGGTGTGCGCCTGCTCAGCCATGACGCGAAGCAGGTTGCCATCTATCAATCCACCGGCAAGCTGTACCTGACCGTCAACGGAGAAACGTTCGGCCCCGATGCAGCAGCGCTGCCTGCAGCTTCAGTATCGTCAGGTACGACCCCGGCCGAAGGGGTCAGCACGAAGGCTGGTCCGGTGGCGGTCGGCGTTCCACCTGCAACAATTCCGGCTTCACCACAACCCGATGCTGCACCGGCACCGAACTCCATCGCAGCGGTCACCACTATGCCGCCGCTGATTCCGGCATCGGGCATTGCTCCGGGGTCACCATCGGTTGTGCGCATTCAGTTGGTCGGTGCCGGTCGTTTCACGATCACCGAAGCGACCAGTTGTGCCGGGCCATGGGTGCCGAGGGCAACGATCAACGCGTCGTCGGTCACGGTCTCC
>JAYSSK010000132.1:0-4048 GCA_043720595.1 Acidimicrobiia bacterium | reverse complement strand
TCCGTGCCGTGGCCCCCCACCAGCACGAGGCTGTTGCCAGCCTGCTTGGCGTCGCTAGACACCAGTTTGAGCGCGTCCGGAACAATCGCAAGCGCCGTAATGACAAGCGTCGGCGGAATAGAACGCCGAGACCCGTCACCTGTCTCGTATTCGTTGTTCAGGGAGTCCTTCCCGGAAACGAACGGGGATTGGAACCGCGCTGCGCCATCCACACAACCGCGCACAGCCTCAACGAGCCGACCAAGTGTCTCCGGACGGCGAGGATCGCCCCACGAGAAATTATCGAGCAACGCAATCTGGTCAGGGTCTGCACCTACACAGACGGCGTTGCGAACCGCTTCGTCGATGGTGGCACCGGCCATTCGGTAAGCGTCTATATCACCGCTCCGGTAGCCAACCCCGATACCGATCGTGAGACCGCGGCCGCTCCTACTGCGCACAGGCGCCAGCACCGCAGCGTCGCCTGGGCCGTCGTCTGCTGCACCCTGGAACGGGCGGCCGATCGTGGCACCCATGATCTCGTGGTCGTAGCCGCGCACGATGTCTTCGTTGGACCGCACGTCGCTGTGTGCAAGGACAGACAGCAGCATCTCTCCGGCGCTTGCGAGAATCGCCACTTCGTCACGTGAATCAGTGGCCGCCGACGTGGAAGGGCGCGATGCCGTCATTCGGCGCTGCGGCCGACCGTCATGCACGAACGACCCGGGCAGGTCAACGATTGTCGACCCGGCGCACGAGACGATCAATCGACCGTCGTCACGGAAAGAGCCGAGGTCGCACATCTCCACGAGGTGGTCTTTGCAGATGACCTGCATCGCTGGCAAATGTTGTGCGGGGACGGCGAGCACCATTCGCTCTTGCGCTTCCGACAACCACACTTCCCACGGAGCGAGCCCTGCGTATTTCCGTGGCGCACGATCAAGGTTGACATCGGCGCCAAGTACGGCGGCCAATTCGCCTATCGCAGAGGAGAACCCGCCAGCACCGCAATCTGTGATGGCGGAGAACAAGCCTTGCTCGCGAGCCACGACGAGGACATCCGCGACAAGCTTTTCGACAATTGGATCGCCGATCTGAACGCTGGCACCGGCGACGTCGCCGGTGGTGGCATCCATCGTGGCCGACGAGAACGTGGCGCCACGGATACCATCACGGCCTGTCGCTCCGCCGATGGCAACAATTCGGTGCCCTGGTTTTTGACCCTCGAGTTGAAGCCCCGCTGGACGCAAACCTATGCATCCACAGAAAACAAGGGGGTTCGCAGTGAATCCGTCGTGGTGCACGACCGCACCGGCAACCGTCGGAAGCCCAAGTTTGTTGCCGTAGTCGGCAACACCGGCCACTACGCCCTGACGCACGCGGAATGGATGTAGCACGCCAGCGGGAAGTGAATCTGCCCGGGTGTCGAGTGGACCGAAGCACAAGATGTCGGTCGTAGCAATTGGGTCGGCAGCGACACCGAGTACGTCGCGGATGACGCCGCCCACACCCGTGTTGGCCCCACCGAACGGCTCGACGGCAGACGGGTGGTTGTGGGTCTCGACCTTGATCGCAACGTCGTACTGGTCGTCGAAGGCGATGATGCCAGCGTTATCGACGAAGGCCGACCGCACAAACGGGGCAGCGATCGCATCGGTCGAGTTGCGCAACTGCTTCAGCAGCGGTTCCACAGGGGTGCCGTCGTCCCAAGTGATTGCTGCGCGGAACGTCTTGTGCGAGCAGTGCTCGCTCCAGGTCTGGGCGATCGTTTCCAGTTCGGCGTCGGTCGGGTCTCGGTCGATCGACTGGAAATATGCCTGAACCGCAAGCAGTTCTTCGGGGTCGAGCGCAAGCCCGCGGGAACGCGACAATGCAGCGAGCGACTCGGGCGCAAGGCTTCGCAGTTCGACGGTCTCGACGATCGTGTCGTCCGGCGCAGTTGCGAAGCGGGCCTGCGCGACGGTCTTGGTAAACAACTCATCGACGATCTCGTTGCGAAGCAGCGCATCGACCGCGTACAGCCCGGCATCGAGGTCGGCCGGCGTCGATGCACCGATTCGGTATCGATAGCCCGACCGGACCTTTGTCGGATTGAGCCCGACGAGGCTTGCAGCGTGCTCGAGCGCCGTTCCGACCGGGTCCGTGACGCCTGCGCGCAGGACTACTTCGACCACTCCGGGTGGCAGCGCCGCCAGAGGATCGAAGGTCGACCACTCGGCAACTTGGGTTGCTAGGTCGATCATCGAACCGCTGAGCAGTGCGGCTTCATCGCCTGACAGTGTGCGATCGAGGAGATAGAGCGCCGAGACCTCGATCGAATCAACTCCGTTCAAGCGGCTTCCGAGCACCGCACGCGCTGTCTGCGCGAGACGGATTCCCGTCTCGGTCGCCGACCGCTCTGTCACTTCAAGCCGGTTTCCCATCGCAAGCCAACCTACGGATCACCGACCTTGACATGTCGTTCAAAAGCCTTTGCGAAACGTCTCGTTCAGACCTGCCAACTGTCAGCTCACCTGCACGTTTAGGTATGTTCTACCTCCCGTGTCTGACGGATATTGTGGCCGCAATGGAACCGCTCGTCGAGATGCCGAGCATGGCCTCTTACGGGGTCAATGCAACAGGTTGGAACGGGCTGCCGTGGTCGTGGGCTTCAGAACGCCTGGTGGCTAACCGCAACTATTGGGTGGTCACCGTGTCTGGCGCAGGCGAGCCCCATTCGATGCCGGTGTGGGGCGTCTGGGACACGGCGCAGAACGTTTTCGGATTCTCGTGCGCCCCGGACTCCAAGAAGCGACGCAACTTGGCTGTTAACGGCCACGTCTCGGTGTCGTGCTCCGATACCGTCGAATGCATATCCGTCCAGGGCGTCGCGAGGGTCCTCGATCCGCAGGACCCGCAAAACACTCAATCGCTCGACTCCATTGTTGCGCTGTACGTCGCCAAGTACTCTGGCGAGGCGCCGGGTGACCTTGGCGCATTCGTCCGTGCACATACTATCGTTGAGGTCAGGCCCACCGTCGCCTTCGGAGTGGTGGAACGCGAAGAAGATTTCGCGACACGGGCAACTCGCTGGCGCTTCTGGGAGCTGAACGACGGGCGTTGAAGAAGCCGCAGATCGAGGCACGGTGGCCACGCGATCTCCGCTACAGAAGGACAATCGGGACACCACTGGAATCTGGACGCGACTCCGAAAGCGTTGTTCGCACGCCCATCAGTCGGCTGAGTGCGTAACCATGGCAGTGGAGCGCTCAATGTGGCTGAGCACATAGTCGGTCCACAGGCGCCACATCTGAGGTGGGTAGTCGTGGCCCATCCCGTTCAGCAACACAAAACGCGCTCTGGGGATCAAGGCAGCAGTGCGTCGTCCTCCCATAGGGTGGATGAGCGTGTCGTGGGAACCATGCATGACCAGCGTTGGAATGGCCAGGTTGCGTAGCCCTTCGGCCCTCGATCCGGACGCTCGGGCAGCAAGGAACTGCCTGCCCGGGCCATGAGGGCGGAAGCTGCGCTCGACAGCAGCAGTGGCATCCGCCCGCCACCGTGCTTCGTCGGCGAATGCAGGGCTACCGTATGCGCGCAGACCTTCGATGTGCTGCTCGATGTAGTCCTGAGGAGTTTCGGGGTCTGGCATGAGGAGCGTGGCAGCAACGGCCGGGTCCGTCCGCCGATACTCGTCCTCGCCGGTCGATGACATGACCGAGGTGAGCGATAGCACCCGCTCCGGTCGGCTGAGCGCCATGGTCTGCACGATCATCCCGCCGAGCGACAGGCCGTGGAGGTGCACTCGTTCTGCCCCACACGCGTCGAGCACCGCAAAGCTGTCATCGGCCATGTCGGACAGGGTGTACTTCATGCCCTCGCAGTCACTTGACAGGCCCACATCACGATTGTCCATACGAATGACGAATAGCCCGGCATTTACGAACATCTCACACCACTCACGCGGGTAGAACGTGCACTGGCTTGTCATCCCGTTGACCAGGAGCAACGCCTGATCGGACGGGTTTCCGAACGTCTCGTAGTACAACGAGCAGGTTCCGTTGTGCGCAAACGGCATTGTGCAGTCTCT
>JAYSSK010000131.1:0-1689 GCA_043720595.1 Acidimicrobiia bacterium | reverse complement strand
AGCGGAGCGGGAAGCTCGATGGCAGTGGTGACCGCATCGGGAAAGTACTGGTCGCCGTTCGTCTTCAGGCGTAGGCAAGCATTGGTGGTGTTGTTCGGCAGCACACCGTTGGCCAGGATGATGTCAGCGTCGTAGCCCCAGGTGTTTGCCGGATTGGGGTTACGGGTGGTGACGTTGGCACCGAGCTTGGAGATGGTGCTGTTGAAGACGTTGTTGTTGTTGTTGGTTGCATCTGACAGCAGCGGGTTGGTGTCCGAGCACGAAGCGATACCGGCACCGAGGGTTACAGCGTCGCCGACGATGCCTGAGTCGCCGTCCTGTGCGACGAGACCGATCTTCAGGTTCACGGGTCCGATCACCGGGGTGATGAACGGTCCGAACGGGATGTCGACGTCGGTTGTACCCGTGACCCGGTTGAAGCCGTTGAAGATGCTGAGGTTACGCAGGCGTTCGACCGGGTTGGTGTAGGCGACGGCCAGGGTCCAGCCGCCCCAGTCGCCGCTTCCGGATGATCCTGTGCCCGCCTGGATGTTGGCGACGCCGTACGTGCCGTTGCCGCCACCGGAGACGGCCTGCACGAGAGAGGTGACGTTGGCGAAGGCGTGATACACCGGGAACGTTGCGCTTTGCACCGGGTCGGTGTCCATGTCTGCTGGCAGCGCCGTGACGGTGGTGTACCCGGTGAGCGCAGGGGTCTTGAACAGGATCTGGTTGCGGTTCGCAGGGGTTGGGGCGTTGACGCCGCCGTTACCGCCCTGGGTCGCTCCAGATGCCAGGTTGCCGCCCCAGAACAATCCGGCGTACAGGACCGTCGACCCGGCGGGGACAACCACGTCTGCGGTGGTCGAATTGAACGTGACCACGGTCCCACCGGCGGCGAGTGCGCTGGCCGGTGTCCCATCGACATCGACGTAATCCATCGTTCCGCTGTTCGCGGTGGTGCAGCCGGTGGTGCAGGTGAGGTTGTGGTTCGCTGCGAGAACGATGTCGCCGGAGACGTTCGTCTGGAACTTGGCCGTAAATGCCGTGACCGCTTCGGCAGGCGCTGGCGTCAGGAAAACGAGCATCGAGCTGAGCAGACCGGCGAGCGCGACGATGGCCGCGGGACGACCGCGGCCAAGTTTCTGCAGATGGGTCCTGTAAGGGGGGCCAGACATGACAGGTATTGACTCGTCACCCCACGTGGGCGGCTGAAGACGCAGAGCGCGAAATGGGTCGGTTGGCCTATTGGCTCCTACCCAAACCGGGAAAACGCGCCCAGATCCGATTTGGCTCGACCGACGCACGCTGGTGTGTTCGGTTCGAGGGTTTGGTGATCGGTCGGTGATCGCGTTGGTGGTTGCGGGAGTTCCCTGTCGGTGCGAGCCGCCATCGCCCCGGGAAGCGATCACACGTTCGATCGGCGCGGTTGGCGACCGATACTTGCTGAATCCACTATGAGGTAACGCATGGTGACGGCCCTGCAGGGTGCAGCCGGGCTCAGCGGTGATTCAGGCGCCGTCTCTGGCTCGTCGCTCAGACGTGGAGCCTCTTACAGCACCGAACGGTCCGTCGCCGCGATATCGAAAGATTGCACGACGGCCATCAGCGTCAGTGCCAGCCAGGAAGCCAAGTCAACTACCCGACCTCGAGATGGCGTGTCACGCCAGGACGAGCGAGCGATGAACGCGTCAGGTGCGGACTCCCTGG
>JAYSSK010000130.1:0-4054 GCA_043720595.1 Acidimicrobiia bacterium | reverse complement strand
CTGATCGTCGAGGAGATCGTTCGGATTGCCATCGCTGGCCCGACGCTGTGTCTTGTTCTCGATGATATGCACGCAGCTGATTTCCGTACCCTCGCTGTCATTGCGCTGTTGGCGTCGGAACACTCCGTGCCCATAGTGATCCGGCTATTTGCTCGACCGGGTGCAGAGCATCGGCTGGATCAGGTCATGGCGCGTGTGGCGATCTCGTTGGCGCCACTTACCCGTACAGATGTGACGGCCTTGTTGCGTCAGCGACTGGGGCGCGCCCCAGAGCAGCATGCGTTGGACTGGGTGATGGACGTCAGCGCGGGATGGGCCATTCTGGTGGCCGCGATGGCCAGTTACTTGGCGACCGGCGGTAGTTCGACGGCGGTCTCTGGCACGGCGACAACCGGCACGTCGAAAACAGGCACGGCGAAAACCGGCACGGCCTGGCCCGCGGGGCCAGCGCTTGGCCTGGCGTTTACGCCGTTCGACGTCACGGGTCAGCACATCTTGGCTGCCATTGCCTACGCCGACGCTGCCGTCGGCCCTGCCACCATTTCTGCGTGGACGGGCGTCCCGGTCGAAGTGGTCAGCGATGTCATCGATCAGGCGACCGCCGTCGAACTCCTGTTGCCCGGCGGTGAGGGCAACACTGGCAACACCGGCAACACTGGCCGCACTGGCGGCACGACCGGCCTCAGTGATCGTGGGCTAGGGCCGGCGCTCCGGTTCCGCCATCCGTTGTTGTCTGCGCACGCACAATCCGAACTCAGCGCTGAAGATCGGCGGCAGCTCAGCAGCATTATCGCCGCCGACGCTCAGCTGCCCTTGTGGATACGTGCGAGGCATGCGTTGGTGAGTGTCAACCCGGCAGATTGGGACGCCACCCTGGATCTGGTCATCAGCGCATGTGAAGCTGCCAACCGTGCAGGCAGGGCGGAGATTGCTCAGGCCCTCGTCCGCACGGCCATGCTCGAGCGAGGCGATGTGGTCACCTCTGCTCGGCACCGTTTCAAACTGCTCGATGTCAGTTCGGTGTCGCTCGAGTTGCAGGGTGATCCGGAAACTGCCGCCGACGTTCGATTCACGGCGTTCTCTGTTGCCGAGCAAGCGGGGCTGGTGGAAGAGGCAGTCCGCTGCGCGCTGCGTGGGCCGGCATCGGGTCGGTCGGTCTCAGACGAGGTACAGAGGGCGCTCACACGCCGGGCGTTGAACTTCGATCTGTCGGGGCTGACGATCGATATCCAGGTGGCTGCCGAACTTGTGTTCACTACCCTGTTCCACCTCGACCCGCCAGGCCCAGCGGTGATACAGGCTATTGCGCGTTTGGTGGCTTCGCTCGCTGATGAGCACGACCCACAGACTACGGCGATGATTCATCGTGCCCTGTACCTGGCGCGAGTCAGCCACCTGACCGACACCGACGCTGCCGAACATATCCGCGTGATGATAGATGCTGCTATGCGCACAGATCATCTCGACCTGCAATCGATGGCGTTGGACTACGGCATCAACTTCGCCATTGCTACTGGTTCTGCTGACGATGTTCGAACTGCCGTTGCCCGTCATCAGCGTTTCGCCGAGGGTTCGGGTCGTCCTGCTGATGTCTGGGCTCGTGACGTGGTGGAGGCCACGATGATGCAACTCGTCGGCCGTCGGCCGACCGCGCGCAATGTGGCGTGGGCAGCCCGGCAATTCGGGCATCAGCACGCGGCTGGCGATACCGAGATCGCGTGGTTGCTGCATCTCTTGTGCACGGTCGTGTTGGCGGGGAACCCGGCTGACCCGGCCGACCAGGCAACGGTCCGCGAGTATCCCGTTTGGGGCCCGATGTTGTTGGACTGCGGGTCGATGACGCCGGACGAGGCAGCTTTCCCGTTGAACGGGTTGATCGATGCGCTGTTGTTGCTGCCCATCAACGTTGGCACGTTGACGTCGTTGGCTTGGGTGACGGAGTTGATGTGGATCACTCGTCAGTGCGAGCCAGCCGAGCGGATGCTGGCGAGGTTCACAGAGTCCGTGGGCCACGAGCGATTCATCGTCGTCGGCCACTTGCCCGTCGGCACGGCAGGGCCGGTCGACCGGGTACACGCGATGTTGCTGGCCATGCGCGGCGTGCGAGAGGACGACGATCGGATCATCGCCCTGTTCCGGTCAGCGTTCGCCGCCAGCGAACGGTTGGGCGCACGTGCGTGGAGCGTGAAGGTGTTGCACGACCAGGCGGAGTTTTATCACCGGCGTGACCGGGTGACCGATGCGATGCGTTGTGCGGATAGTGCACGCGCGTTTGCGGCTTTCGAACATGTGCGCAATGTGCCGCAGCGGGGACGATCCTCTCGATAGTTGGCTACGGCATATTGGGCAAGTTCATGCGGCCAAGGGGTCACGGGGTCACGGGGTCACAGGGTCACAGGGTCACAGGGTCACGGGGTCACAGGTCACGGGGTCACAGGTCACAGGTCACAGGTCACAGGGTCACGGCAAACAAGCCAGCACACATACGAGTCATCGCGTCGACAGGTACTTGGCGTTCGACAGCCGGATGGGCCAGCCACCAGTTGCCGACCGCGATCAGTGATCCTCGGATTGCCTCGGCGATCGGTTCGACTTCTGCTTCGGGGAGATTCGGGAGGAAGGTTCGAATGAGCATTGTGTCGTTGTGGAGTTGCATCGACACGACCCGTTTCACAGTCTCCTGAATCGCAGGGTCGGTGGACGTCACGCTGTTGAGCAACTGCCACTGTTGAGGGTGTTCGCCCAGCGCTCGGAACCAAGCGTCGATGATGTCGCGGATTTGGTCGAGGGGGGCGCTGGCTCGTGGGCGGGTTGGTGGGCTAACTTGCTTTCTAGTTGGTGCGCTGGTGGGTTGATCACGCAAGGCTGCCAGGGCCGAAGCGGCGAGTTCGGATGCGAACTGTTCCAGCAAGGTGCAGTACAGCTGGCTCTTGGATCCGTAGGCTCGGTAGAGCACGGGCTTGCTGACGCCGGCAGCGGCCACGATTGCATCAACGGTGGCCGCGTCGTAGCCGCGGTCGCAGAACTCTCGCGTGGCGGCGCGGCTGACACGCTCGTGGAGTTCATCGATTGGGAAACTTGGGGGACGACCAGCCACTCGACAATCCTCTCTTCAATCGATATTGTACTGACTAGTACGTAATTATTGAATTTCTCCTGGAGGATCCGTGAGGACAAGCCCCACTGTCGACAAGGTGCTTCGATCGGCAACATGGTTGTTCATCGCAGCGTTCGCGGTGCATAACGCCGACCACGCGCGTCGGGGCGTTGATGCCAGCCCACAACTGGTGGTGTGGTTAGGTACCGGGGTCGCAATGCTCACGGCGGTGATCGCGACGCTCGTGTTCACGGGCCATCCGCTTGCTCCACGGGCAGCTGCACTCGGTGGGGGCGCCATAGCGTTAGGGGTATCGGCTGCACATTTGGTGCCAGTGTCGTCGGTTCTGACTGATCCGCTGACGGTTGCTGGGATCAGCCCGGCGAGCTGGGTTGCCGTGTTTGGCGAGATTGCCGCTGGGATGGTGTTGGCTATTGCTGGCTGGCGGGCCATACAAGTCGGACACACCATCTAGGCCATGCAGGCCGCGATCGATGCGTTCGTCTGACCCGCGCGACAGTTGCGTCGTCGACGTTATCTCGGGCTTCGTGGGCAATTTCAGCACCGTTCCCGCATCCGCCACAACCTCAGCAAACGGCCGCACCCACCTCCGGTAACGAATACACCTGCTGCGCCGTGCCAGAGAACATCGCCGCACGTTCGGCCACGGTGAATCCGACCGTCAGCTTCTTGAACGCGTTCCATAGCACCCGATAGTTGATGGACATACGATCTACCGGGAAGTTCGACTCGAACATGCACCGCTGCGGGCCGAATGCCTCGATGGCATGCAAGTAGTACCGAGCCTGCGCCGAAATGAACTCATCGGAGGTGGGCGGCCGTGACGCCGTGTTCCATCCAAACCCGTTGTCCGGCATGGCCAGCCCGCCCAGTTTCGCGAACACGTTGGGGCATTGCGCGATCGCCGAAATGTCGTCCTTCCAACGACTGAAGATC
>JAYSSK010000129.1:0-4057 GCA_043720595.1 Acidimicrobiia bacterium | reverse complement strand
CGCCGTCATTCTCACCACCCCAACGCAGTTACATGCATCACAAGCCATTGCTGCGATGGAAGCAGGCAAGCACGTGCTCATCGAGATCCCAATGGCCGATTCGCTCGCAGATGCCGAGGCAGTGGTGGCCGCCCAACAACGCACGGGTCTCACCGCGATGGTGTGCCACACGCGCCGGTTCAACCCGTCGCACCAGTTCGTGCACAACCGTGTTGTAAGTGGGGAGTTGGCGTTGCAGCACCTCGTGGTGCAGACGTTCTTCTTCCGCCGGGAGAACAAGAACGCGCTGGGTAAACCTCGTACGTGGACAGACCATCTGCTGTGGCACCACTCCTGCCACTCGGTCGACCTCTTCCGCTACCAGACCGGTGAAGAGCCAGAGCTGGCTTGGGCACAGCAGGGCCCCATTCATCCGCAGCTCGGCATTGCCATGGACATGACCATTGGGTTGCGAGCTCCCAAATCCGGCGCACTCTGTACCCTCGCTCTGTCGTTCAACAACAACGGGCCGCTCGGAACGTTCTTCCGCTACATCTGCGACAACGGCACCTACATTGCTCGCTACGACGACCTTGTTGACGGCTACGAGAAGCCGGTTGATCTCAGCGGTATTGCTCTGTCCAACGACGGCATCGAGCTGCAGGACAGAGAGTTCGTAGCGGCAATCCGTGAGGGCCGCGAGCCGCTGGCCAGCGTGGCGCAATGCTTGCCCACCATGCAGGTGATCGATCGGCTCGCCCACTCGCTGTCAGAGAAGTGAGCTCCGCTGTGTCGCCCGGCGTGCGCTGCATGGTCATGCGCGGCGGCACGTCGAAGGGTGCCTATTTCTCGGCTGCAGATCTCCCCGTTGACGTTGGTGCTCGTGACCAGCTGTTGCTGGAGATCATGGGTTCACCTGACCCGCGTCAGATCGACGGCATCGGCGGCGCACATCCACTCACGTCGAAGGTGGCCGTGGTGAGTTCTTCATCTGATGCTGAAGCAGACGTGGACTACCTGTTCCTGCAGGTCGGTGTCGACCAACCGATGGTGACGGACAAACAGAACTGCGGCAATCTGCTGGCTGGGGTCGGTCCGTTCGCGGTCGAGCGTGGTCTTGTCCCTGTGGCCGTAGGCGCGGACGTTGCCGCGGTGCGCATCCGGATGCTCAACACCGGCGGAGTGGCTACGGCAAGGTTCCCAGTAGCAGACGGTGTTCCCGTCTACTCCGGAGACTGTTTCATCGCAGGCGTGCCGGGGACCGCCGCGCCCATCGAGCTGGCTTTCGCAGACACGGCCGGGTCCACATGTGGTGCCCTGTTCCCAACAGGCAACGTGGTCGACACCATCGAGGGCATCCGCGTGACCTGCATTGATAACGGCATGCCCGTTGTCATTCTTCGGGCCTCCGACGTCGGCGTCACCGGAACCGAGACGTGTGAGGCGCTGGAAGCCAATGCAGCCATGAAGGCGCAGGTCGAGGCCATTCGGTTGACCGCTGGCCCCCTGATGGGGCTCGGCGATGTCGCAACGTTGACCGTGCCGAAGATGACACTGGTCAGCCCTCCCACCGAGGGCGGAACCCTCAGTACACGTACGTTCATTCCTCATCGGTGCCACGACGCGATCGGGGTTCTTGGCGCAGTGAGCGTGGCAACGGCTGCTGTCATCCCTGGCACTCCTGCGGCCGATGTGTCGGTGTTCACCAGCGCACCTGCTGGCGATGCCGATGGTTCAGCGGCTGCGCCAGCCGGCGTTCCCCGCCGCGTCACCGTCGAACATCCGACCGGCACACTCGATGCCGCTGTCGTTGTCGAGTTCGTCGACGGCAATGCAGTGGCGAAACGATCTGCGATTCTCCGCACCGCACGGAAACTGATGGACGGCAACGTCTTTCCGAGAAACTGAGCCCCACGATGACCGCGACCATTCCGCCCCCGCACGCCGACCCCCACTCACCGCGCCTGTTCACGCCGCCGTTGAACGCCTGCGATGCGCACTGCCACATCTTCGGTCCGGGCGACCGCTTCCCATACTCCGATGATCGGTCCTATACCCCGCCAGACTCAGGGCTCGAAGACTTCGAGCGGTTGCAGAGCCGCCTGGGCCTCTCTCGCGCGGTCTTTGTGCAGGCCAGCTGTCACGGGGTGGACAACTCGGCAATGGTCGACGCGATCGTCCGCGGCAACGGAAAGTATGCGGGCGTTGCAATGATCGATGACTCGTTCACCGACTCAGATATTGCTGCGCTGGACGAGGTTGGCGTCCGCGGCACACGGTTCAACTTCGTGGCGCACCTGGGTGGCGCTCCCGAGCTTCCCGTGTACTGGCGGTTGGTCGAGCGGGTCGCCAAGTTCGGGTGGCACATCGTGTTGCACTTCGATGCCAAAGACCTAGTTTCGTATGCAGGCTTACTTGACTCGATGCCCACGCCGTATGTCATTGACCACATGGCCCGGGTCGACGCCAAGAAGGGTGTGGAACAGGAGCCGTTCCAACAGCTGCTCGCATTGATGGCAGACGAGCGCTGCTGGGTGAAGATCTCTGGAGCCGAGCGCCTCACCGCAGACGGTCCGCCGCCATACGACGATGTCACGCCCTACGCCCAGGCGCTCATCGCAGCTGCTCCCGACCGAATCCTGTGGGGAACAGATTGGCCGCACCCCAACGTGCGCCACATGCCAGATGATGGCGATCTGCTGGATCACTTGTTCTCGTTTGCGCCCGACGAAGCGACCAGAAACCGAATCCTGGTTGACAACCCCGAGCGGCTGTACGACTTTGACTGAATGGAGTTCTCACAATGGACGAATCGCACACGACAGCGATGACAGACGTTCTGCCGGACTTTCCGGTCATCTCGGCCGACTCGCATGTCACCGAGCCGGGAGACACCTACACGGCGTTCATCGACCCGGCGTATCGAGACCGTGCACCGAGGCTTGTTCGTGATCCGGTTCTCGGCGATGTGTTCCACATTGATGGGTTTCGTAAGCCTGCAACCATCAAGATGCGGACTATAAGCGCGCATGTTTTCAGGCCTATAACCAGTGGATAACCCAGTACTCCTCTCACGACCCCGATCGTTTGTTGGGTGTGGGCCAGACCGCCATCCGCACGCCCGACGAAGGCATCGCAGACCTTCAGTCCATCAAAGAGCTTGGGCTGCGTGGTGTGATGATGCCGGGTGTTCCGGGGTCGGGTTCCGCGGGCGAGCCGGACTACGACTCACCCGCGTACGACGAGTTCTGGGAAGCGGCAATCGAGCTGGGATTGCCGCTGAGCTTTCACATCCTTACCACCAGGGCTGAACGCACCAGGGGTCCGAAGATGAACAGTTTCCTGTCCATTGTGCGCGGCTGCCAGGACATTCTCGGCATGCTGGTGCTGGGCGGCGTATTCGAACGACACCCGAAGTTGAAGATCGTGTGTGTGGAAGCTGACGCCGGATGGGTACCTCACTTCATGTATCGCATGGACCACGCGTATAGCCGGCATCGCTACTGGCTGACGCCAGGACAGGACTTGTCGAGGCTCCCCAGCGAGTACTTCGCAGAAAACGTGTACGTGACGTTCCAGGACGACTGGACAGCATTCAAATTCGCCAGCGACATGAACTGGAAGCACTTGCTGTGGGCGAACGATTTCCCGCACAGCGATTCCACCTGGCCATGGTCGCAGGACTTGCTTGCCGAACAGACGAAGCAACTCACTGCCGAGCAGAAGCGGGCCATCTTGTCCGAGAACACCGCAGAGCTGTACGGAATCGACACGTCACGGCTGGTGCCCGCCGGACGCTGACTTGCGGCAACCGAACACCGCGTGAGCGTTCAGCCTGCGGGTCGTAGGTTTGATTACATCAGAACCGATGTATCGTTTCTGATATGAATGGAGCTGATCTCTTCCGCCTTGGAAAACGATTGGCCAAACTCGGGGTGAAGGCTTTCCCGCCTTCGGGGTTCCGAGAGCTGAGCACCAGCGTCCGCATGGTGCTGGTCGATGTCACGGAGAACCCAGACACGACCATTGGCCAGGTCGTCGAGCGCACCGGGTTTCCTCAGAGCCACGTGTCGGATGC